>JAOAIN010000063.1 GCA_026414685.1 Candidatus Goldiibacteriota bacterium | reverse complement strand
CCTTGGCTTTCTTTTTATGAAAAAGATAAAAATGAAATACATATTATAAATGCAGGCCTTGCATGTAAAATTATTTATTAAAATGGAGTGAAACTATGATAAAAAAATTATTTTTATATTTAATTCTAACTATTTTTACATTATCAAATTCTTTTGCAGATGATTTAAAAAAGACAGTGGAAAAAAGGAAATTAACTTATCAGGAATGTTATGAGCTTGCTTTGAAAAATAACAGGGAATTTAAAATGGCACAGCTTGACAAACAAATAGCCGAAGCCCAGATGGCAAAAGCAATCGCTGCTTTTGGCCCGGTTGTTTCTATTACAGGTGGTTATGAGCCGTTTTATAAAGCAACGGTTATAGAAATTCCAGCTGGTGTTTTTGGACCTACACCTATGTCTTTTCCTATGGGAACACAAAATTATTATTTTATGCGTCTTTCTTTAACCCAACCGGTTTTTACTTTTGGTAAAACATTTTTTGGATATAAAATAGCAGAAGAAACATACAACATAGCCAATATAAATTTTAAAAAAGCCAGAGAAAAATTGGAACTGGATATTATTTCTGCTTTTTACGGAACACTAATATCACAGCAACTTTATAAAATTACAGAGGAATCAGTGAAAAGAACAGAGGAATTTTTAAAAATTACAGAAAAAAAATATAAAAATGGCCAGGCTTCAAATTTTGATGTTTTGCGTGCGAAAGTAGAACTTGCAAATGCAAAACTAAAATTAAAAAGTTCTGAAACGCAGTACAAAATGGCGCTTGAAAATTTAAAAAATACTTTAGGACTTGAACTTGAAGAAGAAATAGAACTTACTGGCGATATAAATTATGAAAAATTAGATATAGTTTATGAAGATGTCAAAAAGTCCTTTGAAGAAAATAATGATGAGAAAAAACTGGCAAAAAGTTTAGAAAATATAAGCGAATATAAGAAAAATCTATCTATAGCAATGTTGCTTCCTTCTATTGCTGTAAGTGCAAATCTAAATAATTATTCAAATTATCCAGATTTTTATTTAGAAAATAAATACTGGAGAAATTCATGGGATGTAACCATAGGTCTTCAATGGACTGTGTTTGATAGCTTTAAAAATATTGCAGCAGTTAAAGAAAGCTCCGCTGAGGCAGAAAAACAAAAATTAAACCGCGAGAATATGAATAATATGCTAAAAATCCAACTTGATTCTCTTTTTATGCAAATAAACGAGAGTAAAGAGATAATAGAAGCAGCAGATGAAACAATAAAACAAGCAGAAGAAGGTTATAGAATTGCAAAGACAAATTATATAAATGGATTAATTCAATCAATTGATTTAATGGATGCAGAAATTATGTTAATGCAAGCAAAAATAAATTATCTAAATGCACTATATAATTATACAACCAAACTACAAACCTTAAAAAATTTTATAAAATAATCAATTTCAACAGTTAAATAATTAAAAATTACGGAGGTTTTTCATGCAAAAAGAAAAAATAAAAAAAGTTACTTTATGGACAGTACTTGTAATTATTATTTTAACAATTATAAGTATATTAATGAGTGTTTTTAAAAGTGCAAAAAAGTTTAAAGAAAATGTTTACAACGTCACTGCAATAAAACTTGAAAAGAAAAAGATACCACATATTTTAAATTTTCAGGGTATTGTGGAAGGCGACCCACAGGTAAAAGTCTATTCTCAGGTCCCTGGAAAATTTGTAAAAAATAATGTTATAGAAGGAACTTTTGTAAAAAAAGATGATATTATTGCATATATAGATAGAGATATGATAGGTTTTAAATATGAATTAGCTCCGGTAAAAGCGCCTATCTCAGGGATTGTTACCAAATTATATTATTTAGATAAGGGAGATTCTATAAGTCCACAATTCCCGGTTGCTGAGATTGCAAATGATGAGAACATAAAAGTTGTGATAAATGCCGGCCAGGATGATATCATAAAAATAAAAAAGGGACAGAAAGCAAATATTTTTTATGTAAACGATCCTGCTATTTTAATGGAAGGAGAAGTTTTTTCAGTTCCACCTGTTGTTGATAAAGATATTATGGCTGGAACTATTGTTGTGAAAGCTAATAACAAAGGCAGAACAATGAAAATTGGAATGTCTGTAAATGTAGAAGTAATTTTAGAAGAGGCGGAAAATTTTGTAGTCCCCGAAAGAGCTATACTTTTAGGTGAGGATTACGCTTTTGTTTTTGTAAATAAAAATGGTAAGGCGGAGCAAGTCAGAGTTAATACAGGTTTTAAATACAAAGGTTTTGTTGAAATTTCTGGCCCTTTTAATAATGGTGATGAAATAGTTGTTGATGGTAATTTTAAAATATACAGTGGGGCAAATATTAAAGCAGAATATATTAATTTAAATTTTTAATTAAATTACAATTTGTTTGGAGGAAAAAATGAATTTACCTAAACTGTCAATAACAAGACCTGTTTTTATTGTTATGATATTCTCAGCAATTATTACACTTGGTCTTGTTGGATATTTCAGATTACCTGTTGATTTAATGCCTAAAGTGGATTTCCCCACTGTCATGGTTAATATTGTCTACCCAGGTGCATCAGCGGAAGAAATAGAAACTTTGATTACCAAACCCCTTGAAGATACCTTTTCAACACTTGAAGGAATTGATAAGGTAATCTCTTCATCGCGTGAAGGAGTTGCCATGATCACAGTTCAATTTGGTCTTGGCGTTGATATTAATTTTGCTGAATTAAAATTGAGGGATAAACTATCCGCAATAAAACCATATTTACCTGATGGCATAAAGGAACCAATAATTTCACGTTTTTCATTTGAAGATATACCTATTTTATTCTGCTCAATAAATGGAAAAAGAGATATAACTTATTTAAAGGAATTGCTGGAAGATGATATAAAACCTAAAATAGAACAAATCCCAGGTGTTGCCGGTCTTACAGTTTTTGGCGGCAAAGAAAAACAGATAAGAATAACTTTGGATAAATCGTTACTACTTGCAAAAGGAATTAGTTTAAATCAAATAACAGGTGCAATAGCTGCAAGAAATTTAAATTATCCTGTTGGAGAAATAAAGGGTGATGAAAAAATAACAACAGTTAGAATAGTTGGAGAATTTGAAACGGTAGATGATATAAAAAACATGCCAATCACTACGCTTACGGGTAAGATTGTTTCCTTAAAAGATATTGCAAAGGTTGAAATGTTACCCGAAGAAACCGATGTAAAAGTTAAAATAAAAGGAAATCCCGGAGTTATGTTTGCCGTATATAAACAAAGTGGTGAAAACTCTGTAAAGATTGCCAAGAAAGTTATGAAAAAAATAAAAGAAATAAATAAAGAACTGCCAAAAGATATATCGCTTACAGTATCGGGCGATACAACAGTAAATATAATCAGAAATAAAGAAGGAGTTCAAGAAAATATAATAATTGGAGCAATTCTTGCTGTTTTAGTGGTTTTTATTTTCCTTGGTAGTTTCAGATCCGCAATAATAACTGCAATCGCATTGCCAGATTCAATAATCGGCACGTTTTTCCTTATATGGCTTGCTGGTTTTTCAATTAATAGTATCACTTTACTTTCTCTGGCTCTTGCAGTTGGTTTGTTGATTGATGATTCAATTGTTGTTCGTGAAAATATTTTTAGACACTTGGAGGAAGGAAAGGAAAAAGATCCTAAAATAGCTGCAGAAAAGGGAACAAATGAAGTAGCTTTAGCGGTCCTTGCAACTACTCTTTCTGTTATGTCCGTTTTTTTGCCAATTTCTTTTCTCACAGGTGTTGTGGGTCAGTTTTTCAAAGAATTTGGTTTAACTGTTGCATTTGCTCTAGCTGTTTCTCTGTTTGATGCATTTACAATAGCTCCCATGCTTTCTGCTTACTGGTATAAAAGAAAAGACGATAAAATTTCTAAAACCAAAATTTTAAATTTCTTTTATAATTTATGTGATAAATGGAATGCATTTTATAAGGATTTATTACAGATTTATGAGATTGTATTAAAATGGGCACTTAATAATAAAAAGAAAATAATATCGCTGGCTTTATTACTTTTTATTGGTAGTTTTTTTCTTTTACCCTTTATCGGTAAGGGCTTTATGAATCAAAATTCAAATTTTTTAATTATAAATGTGGAAACATATCCTGGTGCACCTGCTAATAAAGTTGAATATGTTATAAATAGAATTGAAGAATTTATAAAAAAGGAAAAAGATGTTGAGTCATATTTTACAATTACTGGTGGTAGTATGCAGATGGGGTCAAAGTCAAATGAGGGAATGTTATTTTTATCATTAAAACCTATTATAAAAAGAAAACTAAAACCTGAGCAGATAACGCAAAAGATAAAAGATTATCTGGTATCTGAAAAATTAGATAGTTTTGCAAAGATTACATCAAGTGGTATGATGGGTGGCTCGTCTGATATGAACACCCCTGTTTTAATAACTGTTGCAGGAGATGATTTAAAAGAATTGCAAAAAATAGGACTTAAAATAAGAGATATAATAATGGAAACTCCAGGAGCAATTGATGTTGATACTTCTTTAAAACCAGGTGTTCCAGAGTTGGTTTTAAAAATAGATCCTATTAAGGCAGAAAAATTAGGATTTACAACCTATGAGGTTGGAGAATTTTTACGTGCCTTACTTCAAGGTAAAACAGTTTCTAAATTTAAAAAAGGAGAAAAAGAATATGATATTGTAGTTAGATTGGATGAAAAAAACAGAAGAACAAAAGATGATGTTAAAAATATAATTATAACTAATAGATTTGGAAAAAAAGTTCCACTTTCATCAATTGTAAATATAAATGAAGCATCTGGACCAACAGAAATTAGAAGAGAAAATAAATCAAGGGTTGTAAAAATATCTGCAAGGTTAGCCCCTGGATATAGTATGTCAGAAGTGAACAATAAAATATTTTCGAGGTTAAAAAAAGATATTGTATTGCCACCTGGATTCAGATATATAACAGGCGGTCAGGTTGAAATGTTTGCAGATTTAATGCAACAGATGTTGTTTGCTATTTTACTTGCAGTTATTTTTATGTATATGATACTTGCATCTCTATATAATTCTTTTATACAACCACTCTATCTTATGCTCGCTTTACCACTAGCTGTAATTGGAGCTTTTTGGGCGCTACTTGTTACAAGGGTTACACTGGATCTTTATGCATTTATCGGAATCATGATGGTTTTGGGGCTTGTAGCTAAAAATGGTATAATACTTTTAGATTTTATCAATAAAAAAAGAGAAGAAGGGATGTCTATAAGAGAAGCAATTTTACATGCGGCACCGATAAGATTAAGACCTATTCTCATGACTTCGTTTGCAATGATTTTTGGAATGCTACCTATTGCACTTTCCATAGGGGAAGGTGCCAAAGGTAAAGAATCAATGGCAATTGTTGTAATTGGTGGACTTTTAACTTCTACATTTTTAACACTCGTTGTTGTTCCAGCAGTTTATGAATGGGTAGAAAATAAATTTATTAAAAGAAAAAAATAAATTCTAAAAAATCTCAAGATTAAGATATTAATTTTTATATTATATTATTTTCATTTTTAACCAGCATATATTAGGGTAAATTAATATCAAAAAATACCATGTAGTATTTATAACATGAAAAGCATTCAATATAACTTTGAATTAATTAGGAAATTTAATATTTATAATTGAAATTAAAAGATTTGAAATTAGATTTATAATATATTAGAATCATCATATATATTTATTAAAAATTGGAGGATGAAATGGATAAAAAAATTAAAAATATGATTATAATTTCTATTTTAATAATATTATCAATTATATTGTTTCAGATAATAAAAAAACTAATTTTAGTTTCAGGCAAGCAAAAAGAAATAGAATTTGAAGTTTTAACTGAAAAAATACAATTAAAAGAAATTACAGAAATATTAAAATTTGAAGGTATAGCAGAGGGTGATCCGCAGGTAAAAGTATATTCTCAGGTTCCTGGTAAATTTGAAAAGAATCTAGTTGCAGAAGGTGATTATGTAAAAAAGGATACAAATATATCATACATAAATAGAGATATAATAGGTTTTGATTATAATTTTGCACCAGTTAAATCGCCTATTGATGGTGTTGTGATAAAATTATTTTTTACTGACAAGGGAGACACAGTGTTGCCACAGATGCCTGTTGCTGAGATTGCCAATATTGAAAATATAAAAATTATTATAAATACAGGTGAGAATGATTTAAATAAAGTAAAAAAAGAAAATAAAGCAATTATATTTTCTAGTTATGATAAAAATATAAAACTAGAAGGTAAAATTTTTTCAGTTACACCTTTTATAAACAAAGATACACTCTCAGGAACCATAATTGTCAAAGCCAAAAATGAAAATAAAAAAATAAAACCAGGTCAATCAGTCACTGTTACAATAGAAACTGATAAAAGAAAAACTTTCTGGGTGCCATTTAATTCAGTTTTAACAGATGATGTTGGAACTTATATTTATATAAATGATAACAGTAAAGCTAAAAAAATTTATATAAATACAGGTTATACTGAAGGTGATTATATTGAAATCTTCGGTGATTTAAAAGAAGGGATGGAAATTGTAACAGATGGGAGTTTTAAATTATTTGAGAATGCAAAATTAAAAATAAAACAGGTAAACTGATATGAACATCGCAAAACTTGCAATTGAAAGACCCGTTTTTGTTGTAATGATAATTTTATCTCTCATTACACTTGGTATTATAGGATATAAAAATATGGGTGTTGACTTGTTGCCTGATGTTGAGTATCCAACAATTACTGTAATAACCATATATGCAGGTGCATCTGCAGAAGAAATTGAAAATTTAATATCAAAACCAATAGAAGATGCACTGAGCACCTTGCCAGGACTTGATTCTATAGTTTCAACTTCAAAAGAAAACATATCTTATGTCACATGTAAATTTGGAATTGGCACAGATATAAAATACTCTGAAATGAAAGTAAAAGAAAAAGTGGACCTTGTCAAAACAAAATTACCAGAAGATATTGAAGAACCAAAAATAACTAGATTTTCACTCACCGATATACCTGTGATTGCTTTAACCTTAACTGGTAAAAAAAATATGGCTGATTTAAAAGATATTGTGGATGATAAAGTAAAACCCGAACTTGAAAAAGTAAATGGTGTTGGTAAAGTTGAAGTATGGGGTGGTAGAGAGCGTGCTGTATTTATTTATATTGATAAATCAATATTGCTTGCAAAGGCAATTAGTATAAATCAAATTTTTGAAGCAATAAAAAAAGAAAATTTAAATATACCGGTAGGAAGTTTGAAAACCGATAAAAAAAATATTAAAGTAAGAGTAAAAGGACAATTTGAAAATTTAGATGATATAAATAACATCCCGATAAGAACTTATACGGGTGAAATTATAAAATTAAAAGATATAGCACAAATAAAGTTTGATTTAAAAGAGGAACAAATAAGAGCAAGAGCCCAAGGTGAAAATGCAATACGTTTAGGAGTATATAAGCAAAGTGGTGAAAACACAGTTGCAGTTGCAAAAAGAATAAAAAGCAAAATTAAAGATATTCAAAAAAATCTTGATATTGATACAAAACTTGATATTTTCCGAGATCCATCACATCACATAGAAATAAGTATAAAAGGGCTGCAGGAGGATATTTTATTAGGTGCTTTATTTGCAATGGTGGTTGTATTTTTATTTCTTGGAAATTTCAGATCAACAATAATAACTGCTATTGCACTTCCTAATTCTTTGATTGGTGCTTTCTTTTTTATATCAAATTTCGGGTTTACAATAAATTTAATGGTTTTATTGGCTCTATCGCTATGTATAGGTCTTTTAATAGATGATTCTATAGTTGTTCGTGAAAATATTTTTAGATATATGGAAAAGGGATTAAAACCAGTAGATGCTGCATTAAGAGGGACAAATGAGGTAGCCCTTGCTGTCATTGCAACAACTGCATCTATCATGGCTGTTTTCATACCAATATCATTTTTACAGGGCGTTGTAGGACAGTATTTTAAACAATTTGGACTAACCGTGGCTTTTGCTTTAACCATATCTCTTATAGATGCATTCACAACTGCACCAATGCTTTCTGCCTATTGGTATAAAAAAGATAACAAAAAAAAGCAAAGTAAAATTAAAAAATTTTTTGAAGAATTATCAGATAAATGGAATATTTTTTATGAAAAATTGAATAATATTTATAAAGATATACTAATTTGGGCACTTGAAAGAAAAATGAAAGTTTTAATTTCTATTATTTTATTATTCTTTTTCAGTTTTGCTATGCTTCGTTTTATTGGCTTAAGTTTTCTGCCCGATACAGATTATCATGAATATGAATTAAAATTTGAAACATATCCTAGTGCATCTTTAACAGAGACAGATAATAAATTAAAAAAAATAGAAGAATATATAAGTTTAAAACCAGAAACAGAAAGGTATTTTACTTTGGTGGGAAGTGAAGGTGAAAATACTGGCAGGATTTATGTAAAACTTAACAAAGATAAACAGAAAGTTTCAACTCAAAAATATGTGCAAGAATTAATCAATTATCTTAAATTAAACTATGGCCAGGATTTAATTATAAACCAAGAAGAAAAAGGTGGTGCAGAAGTAATATCAGGTGGTGGAGATAGTGCTTCGCTTGTTATAAATGTTACAGGACCTGATATTAAAATTCTTGAGAAAATAGCGCGAGATATTAAAAATACAATGCTTTTAACAAAAGGAGTATCTGGAGCTGATGTCTCATATAAAACAGGTAAGCCACAAATAACCATTAAAATAGATAGAACAAAAGCAGCAAAATTAGGTATTTCAAGTTATGATATTGGTATGTTATTGAATTCACTTATAAAAGGTGGTGAAATTTCTAAATTTAAAAAAGGAGAAAAGGAATATGACATCATATTGAAAATTCCAGAAGAAAAAATAAAGGATATACAAGATATAAAGAATTTAACACTTACTACACTAACTGGTAAAAAAATTCCACTTGGGGCTATTTGTGACATAAAATATGAAAGCGGACCTATTGAAATTTTAAGAGAAAATAAAAAAAGGGTTATTAAAATAACAGGTAACTTAGAGCATGGATATGCATTGGGAGATGTTATAAATCTTATAAATGAAAATATTAGTAAAAATATAAAAATACCAGATGGTTATGAATATGCTTTTGCCGGTCAGGCAACTCAGATGACTGAAACAATTACCCAGATGACGAAGGCAATGTTTTTTTCATTAATTTTTATGTATATGATACTTGCATCCCTTTATAATTCTTTCGTTCAACCATTGATACTTATGCTTTCTGTCCCACTTGCTGTTATTGGTGCTTTTTTGGCTTTAATTTTATTTGGTATTAAAATGGATGTAATGGCAATGATTGGTATTTTGATGGTTTTAGGTCTTGTTGCAAAAAATGGAATTTTGTTAATTGATTTTACAAACCAGAAAAGAAAAGAAGGACTATCAGCAAGAGAAGCTTTGCTTTACGCAGGCCCTGTAAGATTAAGACCAATTTTAATGACTACTTTTGCAATGATTTTTGGAATGCTACCACTTGCACTAGGATTTGGAGAAGGACCAATGAGAACAAAAGCAATGCCAATTGCTGTAATAGGCGGGCTTTTAACATCAACTTTTTTAACATTAGTTGTAATACCCATTGTTTATGAGGCGTATGAGAATTTAAAGGAAAGATTGAAAAAGAAAAAAATAGAATAATTTTTATAAAATTTAAAAGAAAGATTAAATTATGGATGAAAATAAAGGTTTAATCAAAAAGGAATTCAAAATAAAAGGGATGCATTGTGCGAGCTGTGTTAAAGTTATTGAAAACTCGTTAAAGAAAAACAATGGGATTAATGACGCCATAGTTAATCTTGCATCCGAAAATGCCATTGTAATATATGAGCCCAATCTAATTGATGAAAAAAAGATTATAAAATCAATAGAACAAAGGGGATATAAGGTAATAAAAGAAAAAGATACAAAAGATGAAATTAATGAGATAAAAATAAAATTATTTTTTAGTTTGATTTTTACTATTCCTGTGTTTGTTTTATCAATGTTTATTAAACCCGAGACATTTCCATACCAAACAAATATTATTTTTGTTTTTGCAACTATTGTTCAGATTTTTATTGGATTTGAATTTTATAAAAATACTTTTTATGCTTTAAAAGATTTTTCAACAAACATGGATACACTAGTTGCAATTGGCACTTCTGCTGCTTATTTTTATAGCGTTTATCTTTTATTCTGGCAGCATTCGCACCACCTTTATTTTGAGACATCGACTGTTTTAATAACTGTCATAATTCTTGGAAGATACCTTGAAATAAAGGCAAAGAAAAAAACAAATGAAGCAATAAAAAAAATAATGGATTTAACCCCATCTAAAGCAACTGTTTCAAGAGATAATAAAGAAATAGAAATTTCTGTAGAAGATATAAAACAAGGTGATATTGTATTAATCAGACCTGGGGAAAAGATACCGGTTGATGGTGTTGTTGTAGAAGGCAATTCTTTTATTGATGAATCTGTGATTAAAGGCGAACCAATACCGGTTGAAAAGAAAGTAGGTGATAGAGTAATAAGTGGCTCAATAAATCAATACGGCTCTTTTAAATTTAAAGCAGAAAAAGTAGGTAAAGATACTGTTTTAAACAAAATAATTAAAATAATAGAAGAAGTACAAAATACAAAACCACCTATACAGAAGATTGTGGATAGTATATCATCATATTTTGTCCCAACAGTTATTTTAATTTCAATTATAACTTTTTTAATAAGAATTTTTCTGCTACATAATAATATTTCTGTTGCTTTGATGGCTGCTGTTTCTATTTTAGTAATTGCCTGTCCATGTGCTTTAGGTCTTGCAACACCTGTTGCAATTATGGCAGGCACTGGTATTGCTGCAAAAAATGGAATTCTATTTAAGAATCCTGAAGTAATAGAAATTGTTTCTAAAATTAAAAATATAATTTTTGACAAAACAGGCACTATTACCTACGGCAAACCAGAAGTTATAAATATTATATCTTTTATTCCTGATATTACAGAAAATGAAATCATAAAAATTGCGGCTTCGCTTGAAAAATTATCAGAACATCCATTTGCAAAAGCAATCATACAAAAAAATAATAATGATTTTTATTCCATACAAACATTTAAGTCATTTCCAGGTAAAGGAGTGCAAGGTATAATAAATGGAAAACAATATTATGTTGGTAATATTAAATTTATTAAAGAAAAAAATATTAATTTTGATGATAGTAAATTAGAAGAATTTAATAATATAGGTTTTACAACAGTTTTTCTTAGTGATGATAGTGAAGTAATTGGTCTAATTATTATAGGTGATAGGATTAGGCCAGATTCAAAACAAGCAGTTGAATTATTAAAAAATAAAAAAATAAATATATATATTGCTACTGGTGACAATAAATATGTTGCAGAGAAAATTGCAAAAGAAGTAGGAATAGATTTTATTTATGCTGATATCCTTCCTGATGAAAAAGTAAAGATTGTGAATGAAGTTAAAAAACTTAGAATTACAGGTTTTGTAGGAGATGGTATCAATGATGCACCAGCGATAGCTGCTGCAGATATTGGATTTGTAATGGCATCAGGTACCGATATAGCAATAGAAATAGGAGATATAATATTGATGAAAAATAGCATTATGGATATTTATAAAACATTGATTTTAAGTGAAAAGATACTATTAAAAATAAAACAAAATCTTTTCTGGGCGTTTTTTTATAATATAATTGGTATACCTATAGCAGCTCTTGGATTACTAAATCCTATGGTGGCAGGGACTGCAATGGCACTGAGTTCTATATCTGTTGTTTTGAATTCACAAATTAATAATGATTAAATGGTATAAAATAAATTTTATATAAAAAGATTTGTATCTGCTTTTTCTGCTGATTCTAAATATGATGCTACTCCACCAATTTCAACTCCATCTATTAATTCTTCTTTTTTTATACCTAAAAGATCCATTGTCATCTGGCAAGCTACTATTTTTACCCCTTCCTGCAATGCTTTTCGCATTAGTTCTTCTAAAGAATCAATATTATGTTTTTTCATAATATATCTTATCATTTTTGGCCCCATTCCTGCCATGTTCATTTTAGATAGTGATAATTTTTTACTACCGCGTGGTAGCATGAATCCAAACATTTTTTCTATAAAATTTTTCTTTATATTTTTTGGTTCTTTTTCTTTTTTTAAAGCTGAAAGTCCCCAAAAGGTAAAAAACATTGTAACTCTTCTACCCATTGCTGCAGCACCATTAGCAATGATAAAAGCGGCAATAAGTTTATCTAAATCACCGCTGAAAACTATAATTGTCTTATCATTTGAAATTAAAGCAGCGTTGGGTGTAGTTTGTGTTTGATTATCTTTTTCAATTACTGCAGTAATAATCCCTTTATTTGATTCTATGTTTAATAATTTATTTCCTGTTGTTCTTGCCCAGGCCATAACGTCATTATAAAATCCAGGATCAGATGCCTTTATTTCTATTCTATCTCCGTAATTTATTTTATCTATTTCGGATTTTAATTTTAGAATAGGACCTGGACATTGTAAACCGCATGCATCAACAGATATAATTTTCTTTACATCAGAATTTATATTTTTTAAATTTGTTTTTGTAATACCAGCGAGTTGTGCTTCGTCAAATTGATTTATATTTTCATGATTTTGTTTTATAATAGAATAAGTTGTATAACCTCCTGATAAGTTATAAACCTCATTAAATCCATTTTGCATTAAAATTCTTGAAGCAAGATAACCACGTAAACCAACAGCACAATAAACTATTATTTTTTTATTCTTAGGTATATCTGATAATCGATTTCTTAAATCATTAAGTGGTATATTTACAGCATTTTTAATTATACCTGATAAAGTTTCTTCTTTATTTCTAACATCTAAAATAAATACATCATTTTCATTTATGTTTTCTAAATCTTTATAAGTTATTTGTCTTACATAACCATTTATTATATTTTCTGCAATAAAACCAAGCATATTTATAGGATCTTTTGCAGATGAATATGGAGGAGCATAAGCATGTTCAAAATTTTTCAAATCATATATAGAGCCATTTTTTTGTATAAGTGCTGCTAAAACATCTATTCTTTTATCAATTCCGTTAAAACCAACTGCTTGGAAGCCATAAATTTTCCCAGTTTCAGGGCTAAATAGCAATTTCAAAGTTATTCTAACAGGTTGTGGATAATATCCAGCATGGTCATTTGAATGTATTAAAATAGTTTCATATTTTATTTTATTGGTGCTTAGATATTTTTCGTTTAAACCAGTTAGTCCAGCAGTTAAATCAAAAATTTTTAAAATACCTGTGCCAATTGTCCCAAAATAATTTTCTTTATTTCCATTTATAATATTATTTGCAACAATTCTACCTTGTTTGTTTGCAGGACCTGCGAGCGGTATGTAAGTATATTTTCCTATTATAGGATTTTTAACTTCTATGGCATCCCCAATAGCATATATATCAGGATCTGATGTTTGCAAGTATTCATTTACTTTAATACCTTTTTCTCCTATTGTTAAACCTGAATCTTTTGCCAATTTTATTTCTGGTTTTACACCTATAGATAAAATAACAAAATCAGCTAAGATTTCTTTTTGACTTTTTAAAATAATTTTTAATTTATTATTTGATTCTTCTATTGAAACAACACCATCATTTAAATAAAGTTCTATGCCTTTTTGTTTCAAATGTTGATGAATAATTGCTGCCATATCAAAATCCAATGCATTCATAACCTGTGGAAGTGCTTCTACAATTGTTACAAAAATATTTCTATTTTTAAGATTTTCTGCCATTTCAAGACCAATATAACCACCACCGATTACTACTGCTTTTTTAGGCTGAGATTCTAATATAAAATTATATATTTTATCTGTATCTTCTACATTTCTTATTTTAAAAACTTTTGAATTATTAATACCTTTAATGTCAGGGATTATTGGTTCTGCACCAGGAGATAAAACTAATTTATCATATTTTTCTATAAATGTTTCATTCGTCTTTAAATTTTTTATTTTTACTTCTTTTATTTTTCTATTTATTTCTAATGCTTCACAGTTTATATGGATTTTTACATTAAATCTTTTTTCAAAAGAATCTTTTGTTTGGACAAAAAGGAAGTTTCTATCTTTTATTTCACCACCTATATAATAGGGAAGTCCACAATTTGCATATGAGATGTATTTTCCTCTTTCTATTATTACTATTTCAACATTTTCTGATAACCTACGTAATCTTGCTGCAGTAGACATACCACCTGCTACTCCACCTATAATTAGTATTTTCATTTTTTTTCACCTTCACTTTCTTTAAAAGTTAACAAACTGAAAATTATTATTGATATGCAGCTTATCATGAATCCTAAAAGTTTGGAAGGTAAATTTGTAGTAAAGAAATTAAAAATAATCCATCCAATAAGTCCACATAAAGCACCTGCAATCACTCCTGCTGAAGTTGTTTTTTTCCAAAATAAAGAAAAAAGCAATGGACCTGTAAAAGAGGTCAAAAGAAAAGTCCAGGATTCAAGACATAACTCATATATGCTTGTGAATTTTAAAGCCAGAAATAATGAAATAATACCAAGAATAATAACAGAAAATCTACACCAGAATAATTTTTCTTTATCTGATGCATCTTTTTTAAAATATGGGTATAAATTTTCACCAATTAAACTTGCAGGTGCAAGCAAAGCAGTATCAACTGTGCTCATAATTGCAGAAAATAGCGCACCTATGAAAAGTATAAGTAATGGATATGGTAAAAACTTAATAGCAAGATTTATTAAAACAGAATTATCAGAGTTATCTGGTAAAATTTTTAATGCCCAAATACCGAGTAAAACAGGCATTAATCCAAGTGTCCAATAAAAAATACCGGCTATGATAGAAGAAGAGCGAGCTATATTTTGATTTTTAGCTGCAAGTATGCGTGCAACTAAATCCTGACCACCTAAAGAACCAAGACCTACTATCATCCAAGCTTCAATATAATTTAACCAGTCATTTATACTTTTTGAATCAGGAAAGAAAGCATACATATTTTTTGAAACAGTAGATATCTCAGAACTGTGATTAAAAAGAACATAAAAGAATAAAAATACAATACCAACTAAAATAAAAAACATTTGTATAAAATCAGTGATAGCATCTG
>JAOAIN010000037.1 GCA_026414685.1 Candidatus Goldiibacteriota bacterium | reverse complement strand
GATAAAGTAATAGTTGATACAATAGTTGTTGGTGCAGCTGAAAAAAGTCCTAATAGAGTCCCTTTTTCTGGTGCTAGAATTTTATTAAATGCTCAAATTCCTGATATAACAAAAGCCACAGAACAATATATAGCAACACCTCAAAAAGTTATAGAATCTTTAAAGAAAATTTTATCTATTCATGTTAATGCTTTTCCAAAAGATGAAGATGGAAATTATATAATACCTCCTATTTTAATAGAACCAATTAGAAATTTCGTTGATTTTTTTGATGATAGGTTTATTATGGGTATTATATCAGGTGAACCTGGAAGAAAAGGTGCAAAGATATCTTTTACTCCTGTTGATTTCCAAGTTATGAAAGCGATTGGACTTTATCTTGCCAAGGACCCTATTTATGATTATCGTGGAGAAATAAATGAAGGAACATTTATGGGTGATTATACAGGTAAAATTGAAAAATCAGCTCAGGTTAAATGGACGGGTGAACAGAAAAAGATGAATCTGGTTATGTCTGCAGAACTTGTTGATGCTGCATCAAGAGAAGATGCAGTGCAAAACTATATGGATTTTGTATTCAATGTTATAAATGGTTTAGGCCCTCCACCTAAAATGTCTAAAAGAAAAATAAATGTTTTACTGCGTTATGCAACAATTTATTCAATAGAAAATAATGTGCGTTTACTTCTTCAATATGTTGCACAGGCAGAGCCGACAGAAGTACGGGATACAATAATAAAATATACAAATAGAAATTATGAAGTTGCAAAGGAAATGGTAAGAAAGATAGTAAGAGAAGACCAGATAGTCCAGAGGGTTTTAGGAACAAATCCAGAACATGTAATAGCAAGAATATTTGTGTAAAAAATAATTTATTAAATTTTATATTTTAATTGTTTGTGTAAATAAATAAAAACACAGAAAACAACAATTAAAACTATTATAATATTTATTTTTATAAAATTATCTTTAAAGACGATAAGATTTCCAAAAGTAATTAAAAAATAGAAAATAAATAAATAAATTAAAAATTTATATATAATTTTATTAAAAAAATTAAAATAATTTAAAATGTAATGTACTGAACAAATAAATAGTAAAATGAAAAAATTATTTATTGAAATTGATAAAGAAGCTAATATCAACAAAACAAATGATATATTTTTTACTGTAAAATTATGGTTTTGAAAATAAAGATGTAATAAACAACAAAAAATAAAAATAAAAAAAACAAAGAAAATATTAAATAAAGAAGTAAATAAATTTCTAAGCTCATAATTTATAATAAAACCAAATAAAATTATTAAAAATAAAGATACTGTTTCTAAGGAAAATACATTTTTTATTAATAATAAAAATTTTTTATTTTTATAATAAATTTTATAAACGATTAAAAACGCAGGCATTAGTAAGAAAAAAATCATAATAGCAAATTTATTAAGAAAAGAATCTAAAAATGAAGGAACGAAAAAGAAATTATTAACAAAAAGATTATATTGAATAGGATTAAAAGGATAAAAAGGAATTAATATAAAAACAGGAAAAGCCATAGAAGATATTGCTAAAAAATATAATACAAAACTTCCTAAAAAAGATTTATAAATGTTGTTAGTTTTTAAAAAAATATAAATAAATATAAATAAAATAGAAATAAAAACTTCTATTCTAATACCAGCGCATACTTTAACATCTTTAAAAGGAAAGAAGAAATATAATAAAGCTTTAATATAATCTTGTATAGTATATAAATAATCAATTGCACATCCAGTTTTAAGATAAATAAAAAAATTTAAAATTGGAACAATAATTATAATATTGAAAAATAATAAAGTTATCTTAAAAATAGATATAATATTATTTTTAGTTAATAAATAAATTAAAATTACAATATATATAAAAAGAGTCATCCATTCAAGATTATAAAGTACAAATATCTGAAATATTATTGTGGAAGTATTTTGATTTTGGGAAAAAGTATATTGATTATTTAAAACAATCACTTCTAAAAAATTTCTGATAAAACATATTGAAAAAAATATAATTATATAACTTAAAATTGATATTTGATAATTTTCTAATACATTTATAATATTTTTTAATTTATTTACTATAAGTTGCAATTGTTTCCTCTTTAAAATAATATATATTAAAATTAGAAGATGGTTTAAATTTAGAATCATATTTTAAAATTCTTTGTAAATATAATAAATATTTATTTTCGTCATTTGGATATATTTTAAACAAAATATTATATAATCTTAAATTTGCATCAAAAAAATTGGGATATAGATATAAAGACATTTTATAAAAATTTATAGCATTTTTATAATCTTTAAATATTTCATAAATCATACCGATATTATAATATAAATCAGCGGAATATGGAAAATCTTTTATTGCCATAGTAAATAAAAGTAAACTATTTTCATATTTTTCTATATTAAAATAAAAAGATGCGAAATTAGTTATATTATGAAAGTTTTTTTTATCTAAAAATATAGTTTTTTTAAAAAGTTTTTCAGCATTTGTTGTATTATAAGCAGATTCTTTAATTGCAGATGACAAATAAATATTTGAAACTATTTTATTAATATCTTTAACAAATAATACTAATAAAGGAAAAAGAATAAATAAAATAAGTAATTTTGATTTAAAAGAAAAATTAGAAATTGTTATAAAATAATTATATTGTGAATATGATACTCCAATTAAAAAGTAGAAAAAAAATGAAGTTGGAAAAATAAATAATGGAAAATTAAAAAACGATTCAAATATAATAAAAAATAAAGAAAATGTTATACAAACTAAAAATACTTTTTCTTCAAAACAACAAGTAATTATTTTATTTTCTATTTTTTTAAAAGCAAAAAGTAAAATCAAAATATAAAGAAATATTCCAATAATACCTGTTTCTGTTAAGATTTGAACATAATCATTATGAGAATAAGAAGAGTTAACAAAAGTATATATATTGTTATCATTATTTAAAAATTCTGCTTCTTTTAATTGAATAAATTTTTTTATACTACCAGGTCCACCGCCTAAAATTGGATTATTTAAAAAAATTTTAAAAGATGATTTTATTAATAATAATCTTGAAAAAATATTTTCATCATTCATTAAAATTATTGATTTAAATTTATTTGAAAATGATTGTAATGCTAAAAAAAATCCAGGAGTAAATATTACAATGAAAAAAATAAAAAGAGCAATATAGTATAAAGTTTTTTTATCAAATGATATATTTTTATTAATTTTTAAAAAAATTATTAAAAATAAAATACTACTAAGAATAAAAGATATAAATACTCCACGTGATTCACACAAAAATAAAATTATTATATAAAGTGCAATATTCAATAATGCAATATTTTTAAATTTTTTCATAATTAAATTAAAAATTGCAAAAGGTAATAATATAGTTACGAATTCAGCAAAAAATATAGGATTGCCAAAAAATGAAAATGGTTTTTTTATATCATAAGAAACAAATTGAATAAAACCATAAATTAGTGAAATAAAAAGAATTATATTTAAAAACAAAGAAATTTTATATTTATTTACTTGGTAAAAAATAGGAATAAAAAAAACAACAGGTGTTAAAAAAATAAAAGAATAATAAAAAGCAGCATAATTATTTAAAAATAATATTTGTATAAAAAAGTAATAATATAAAATGAATAAAACTATAAAAATAAAATTAATTTTAATTTTGTAATTTAAAAATAAATAGCATATAAAAATTAAAATAGTAATTAATAAAAATGCAAATGCTTTAGGTCCCTGATAAGAGTCATAGAAAATGTTTGAAAAAATAATAGCTGAAAATAAAAAAAAATAATTTAATAAATTACTAAATAAACGTATGTATTTCATTTTGATATATTAAAAAGGATATTCAGGAACAGGTGTAGGTATTAAATAAGTAATTTCACCAAAAGATACTAAATCAACAGATATTCCTTGAAAGCCAAATAGATTTATATTTTTATTGTAATAAACATATAAAGTAGGATTGTCATTAGTGGTATCCATTCTTAAATGTCCCTTTTCACCAAGAAAAATTGTTCCATATATACATATATCAGAATACCAAGAACTACCTACCCTAGGGCCGCCTATTCTTAATTCTCCATTTATATATATTAAACCCGCGTGTTTTACATTTATAAGTCGTGATTGTGAATCATCAGTAAGATTTCTAACATAGTGCATACCATCACTTGTTTGCGGAAAATAATAATTATCTGGGCATCTTACGTTTCCAACATCATCACAATCATTTCCAGAATAAAATCCATAACCCCATGTGTAACCTCCGGTGTTTGTTATATTGGAAGGTGAGTGCCCTATTAACATAAGAGGTCCCATTATAAAAAGTTGGCCATAGGTCATATATTGATTTGAATTATTTACATAAAATCTTAAAGTCTTATCTGTTGAAAGATTTGCAGTTACAGAAACACTCCCAGAATAAGTATTACATGGACTGTATCTAACAGGCAAGCCATCGGTGGTATCAATGAACAATACAGAAGATGGAGATTTAAGTTTTGCCATTATAGTAACAATATTTGCTTGTGATACTAAACTTATATCTTGAGCTGCATTATAATATGGGTTTGCTCCAATTCCTGGGATATTCGCCGGACCATAATATGCATTGTTTTCTCTTGCTAGCTTTTTAAAATAATCAAAATCAATATCTGGTGCGGTTGCATATTGAGAAAAAGGGTGGCAGTGTGCAGTTGGGCTCATGTCATCATATGTAGAAGCAAAATAATAATTTGGTCCAAATCTGCCACCTGTATATCCAACGGATGTATATATATCAGCTGCAGAATAAACCTTTGGAAGCCAATATTGAGTTGGTGAGCCTCGGGCAACTTCAACCCTTGGTATACGACAATAACCTGTGTTTGTATTTGCAGAATAAATATCACCCCAAAAAAAGTTTGAATCATTTATTTTAGCATCTGTGCAAGGTAAATCTATTCTACCTTTTGATATTAGTGGTCCACCTAACATTTTTCTCTGCACAACAGCATAATAAGCACCAGTACAATCAAGAATTTTGGTTTTTACTTTTATACCTATTGTTTTATATTCATCTTTTGCCTGCCTAGAACTTGGATCATTTAAATTAGTAAAAAATAAGTTACCATCAGCAATATGTATTGCATATTTCCCTAAAGGAGATTCAAATTCTCTTGAATATCCCCTCATTGTAGTGATTGTATTAACATTATACCAATTATTACCTTGTTGTAATTTCATTATTGCGTGCTCTAAAGCTAAGGACGCTAATTCTTGTTTTTGCATTATGCAGCTCATTCTTACAAGATGTTTTGTTTCAATATTAAACAAATTTAATAAAGTTGCACCAATCAATGACAAAACAGTAGCCAGTACAATTACAAATGGAAAAGATTGTGCCTTATTTTTTTTTATGTTTTTTTTCATATTTTAACTCCAAAAGTTTTTTAATTATGAAAATATCCGGCACTATGCATTCTTTTTATTATAACAGTTTCTTTAAGAAAGATAGAAACAGGTTTTTTATTTGCCCATGCCCATTTTGAAAATCTAGCAGCTGTGTTAATTGCCCTTCCTTTTTTTGAATCAACAAAAGAAAACATAATAGATTCTACATTTGCAGATAAAGTTAATGTTTTATAAAATGTATTTCGTTCTACCTCGTCTGCATCACCAAGATCCGTCCCAGGTTTTACTTCAGGATAAACTACACGTAAATAATTATTAAATTGATAAATTTCTATTGGGGAACCAGCAGCACCAACTGTTATTGCTTCTGTTTGAGAACCGCATCTACATCTTTGTATTGTGGTTTTTATATATATAGGTTCGGTAAGTATCATGGATATATAACTATTTGCTGGTTGATTGGAATTAAACCTTGATATTCTTATTGTTGTTCCTTGGCATTGTTGGATTGCTTTTTTAATCATGACCATAGTCATTTTAGCTTCTGTTTGTAATGCCATTTTTGCAACTCCAACATTCCACATATACATGCCATCACGCATTAAATAATAAATTCCAACACTTACAATAGACATAATTGCAAGAGATATCATAGCTTCTATCAATGTAAATCCTTTTTTTCTTTTATTTATTTTTAACATAAAACATCCTTTAATATTCTGTCCAAGTGCTTAAAGCACCTGTAAAATCATTGTTTGTTGTCTCAGGGCTGACATTTGCTCTTAATTTATAATATTTTTTTATTGTTTTTACTGGTTTACTTACACTACCTGTGTAACTAATATAAGAATAATAAGCATATAAATTATATGTTTGATTCAAAGGTACACTTATTTTGAAATTGGCATTTCTTTGAGCTATTGTCCCATATGATGGGTATAAATTTTTCATTCTTCCAGTATATCCTTGTAAATAATCTTGAGATGAAGTTAGATTAAAATTATGAGCATAATATGTAACTGATGATGGATATGCTATAATAAGTATGCCATCAGTTATATCAACTCCATCAATTTGTACTTTTCCTTCAATTGTGCCATATACTTGTTTAATTCTAAAATTTTGATTTGATGTTGTTGCCCCTTTAATAACTGAAACTGGAAAAATATAACCTGATACAGGGTATGTGCAAGTATATAGTGATGTTAAAGCCAGTGATATTTTATAGTTAGAACCAGCAGGGACATCTTTTATAATATAAGAACCATCAATTTCTGTATATGAACTACCTATCAAAGTATTTGCACTGTTGAATAATCTAACAGATATTCCTGATACTGGTTCTCCTGAAATTTCATCAGTCACCCAACCTGATACATTTCCAACAGGATATAAATAAAGATTTGGAGCATTATTTATACCTGGAAATACGTTTATAGTATGTATATTTTCAACTTTATATCCTGGGGCTGATGCCCATAATTGCCAAGTTCCAGTATTAGCAGGTATTATTGTATACATTCCACCACCAGAAGTTGTTGCGGTTATATCTAATGGATCAGATAAATAAACTGATGCATTTACAATAGGCAGGGTTCTATTTATTGCATCAAAAACAAAACCATTTATAGTTGGCACACCTGTTGATTCTTCAAGCCAGATATCAAGATATGTTCTGGTTGCAACTGCAACAGGAACACCTGTTAAATATTTGTAATAAGATTTACCACCATAATAAAAAGTAGCAGAAATAGAAGTAAAACCATATGTTGGATCAATATTTTGTATTAAATAGTTACACCCAGCAGATACTGTTGGAACAGAAAGTCCATCAAGAGATTTTACTATTGAGCCATCAGCACATGGAATAGGAGTATTGGTAGGCACCAAAGTTGGAGTAAAAGTAAAAGTAGGCGGTGCTTGAGTTGGAGTTGGTGTTTGAATTCGGTAGTCAACTTCAAGGTATGCATAATCCATGTAACCTTCTGTAGTTGTATTATGTCTAAAACAAGCACCCAAAGAATTTACTTTTGCCCAATCCCATGTAGTATATAGATTTGTAATATTAGTTTCTCTTGTAACCCAACCTGATAACATACTTGGATAATTCCAGGATGCGTAAACAGTTGTTATTGTACCTGTCCATCCATTAGGCACTGATGTATCAGCCCAGTTTGTTCCGCTGTTATTTGTTAGATGAATTCTAATGCCATTTGTTACACCTAATAAAGACAAGGATGCAATCCTTGCTTTTATTCTAACAGCTGTTATTACACTATTTGGTATATTATCATCTTGGAATTCAGTATATAATAGTTGATTGGTATTTGTCCCAGTAGCAGCTTGTCCATCATTTAGTTGGATATTTAAAGGATTTAACCATGTTGATGTTCTGCCTGTCATTGAACCAGTTGCATTTAAAACACGTGTGCCTGTTATTGGAGTATCTGTTGGTAATATTTGTGGAGTAAATGTAATAGTAGGTGTGCTTGATGGAACTATTGTAATGTTGATATAAACACGACCTCCGACTTCTGCTCCTTGTATTGCTGGACAAATAAAATTAACATTTGTAATTGTTGAGCCAGCTCTTGTAACTATAAGTGGGTTGTTTGCATAATATGTTGTATCCATTCCAAGACCCGATGCATATAATACATAAGAACCAGGCATAACTCCACTTACTGAGTATCTGCCATCATCGTCACTTATTGTTGTTGTATAACCTGGAAATCCTGTAAAATAAACTGTAGCATTTGAACCTAATCCTGGATTTACAAGAGAACCATTTGGCAATTGTTTATAAATTCTACCAGAAATAGTTGAACCAGCTAATGGGACTTCTTTGTATGTAATTAAACCAGTAACTTGAGTAGTTTTTGTTACATTTTCTATTTCATAAGCCACAACAACAGTAATTTGTTTTGTATTCATATCATCTCCAGCTCCAAGTTCTGCTAATTTACGAGGGACAATATTGCCATCTGTGTCTTCATTTGCGTATTGAACCCATTTATACACTTTAAATGGTTTGGTATTAAAGAATACTGTTTCAACAGGATAAGGATTTGAAGGACAATTACTTTGCTCAAGATTTGTTAATGGATTTGGTAAACATGAATCAGGTGTGACGTTTAATGCATTAAATCCATAATCTTTTAGAATTTCAAGATTTTCAGATGCAAGGTTTGATGAAAAGGTTTTTAATTGATTCATGGTAATGCCCCTATAAACTCTTGTAATTAAATTTATTGAACCAAGCAAAATAAATGCAACTATTACTGAAACAATCATTGTTTCAATATAAGTAAAACCATTTTTAATATTTTTTAATTTCATAATCTTATTCCTAATATATTTTATTTATTTCTATAAATTAATATACAAATAAATTTATGTTTTGTCAAGTTTTTTGTAAGATTTATAATATTTACATTTTATAATATAAATAATTATAGAAATTACTAAAATTAATAATAAAAAAAAGTATTCAAATAACATTAATAATTTTGAATCATAATATCTGGTGAATTGAACTAAAAATCTAAAAAGACTAAAAAAGAAAAACGTTAAAACAATTAATTCGCCATTAAATAGTTTATTATTTTTTTTGATTAAAAGTATTAAAAAAATAATTAACCAAGATGCTGATTCAAATAGTTGAGATGGGTAAAATTTTGAATCTCCAAATAATGAATATTGATATGAACCAAAAGGATAATAAATTGCAAAAGGGAAATTATCAGAACAAGGAAGCCCAAAACAACATCCATTTAAAAAACATCCCAGTTTAACAAAAATACCACCAACGGCAATTGACATAGAAAAAAAATCTCCTGCCATCCATACATTTAGTTTAAGTAATTTTGCAGCAGGAAAAGCAAATACAGTAGAAAATAATAATCCCCATATAAGTGAAAAAGATTCAAATAATTTAATTTTTCCAAAAGATAATTTGTTATTATTTAATAATATTTCTAATTCATAACCCAACCATCCGCCAATGAAAAAAGGAATAAAAATTAAAATTGCAAGTAGCAATAAAGAATTTTTTGTATTTTTATCAAGTGTTTTAATATTATAAATTAAAAGCAAAAATCCTATTAAAATTCCAGAAAGAGTAAATAAGAAGTGAGTACTTATCTCCCAATTTCCAATATAAATAAAAGGTAACATTTATTACCGCCTCTTAAATTATAATTTATATTATTATAACATAGATATTTTTAGAATAATAATGGTCTGTTTAAAATAAAAATAAAAAGATAAATAAAAAATAATAAAAAGATAATTGGCTCATTAACTTTGTTTTTTGATCTTAATATTGTGTAGGATGTCAATATACCAAAAACAAAACTATATAAAAGTAAAATTTTTAAATTTAAAAACAAAGGTAAAAATATATACCCAAGAAAAGCAAGAATTGCAATTATTTTTTTACCTTTTTCAAAACCAAAAATTGTCATTATTGTTTTAATACCATATTTTTTATCTCCTGCATAATCATTAATATCTTTTACATTAAAAGCTAATGATAAAACTATTAACATTGTTAAACCCAATCTATAGGGGAAATAAAAAAGTATTTTAAATTCATTTGAAGATGCAAAACCAAGAAATAATGCTAAAACAGATGAAAAAGCAATTAATATAATATTTACAGGGAATATTTTTTTTATGCGAAAAGGTGGGGATGAATATATATACGAGACCAAATGTATAATAATAGTTATTAGCAAAGTTGTATAATTTAATGAAAATGAAATTAATAAAGAAGAAATAAAACAAATCCAAAAAATTTTTATATAATTTTTTTTATTTATTATTTCTTTTAATGGATTTGGTTTATTATTTATTTTATCTATATTTTTATCATATATATTATTTAAAATAGTGCTTGAAAGAAATAGAATGTTAATCAATAATAAACCAGAAAAGAAATTTATGTAGATAAAATTTCTTGATAAATTATCAAAATTTTCTTTGCCTAAAAAAAAACCACAAATCCAAATTATAGAATAATAAATAAATCTTGAAGGTCGTGATTGATTAAATAATAAAAAAGGTTTATTAATAAAAAAAAATATAAAAGATAATATAATAATTCCAGATATTAATACAAATATTTCTAAATTTAGATTAATCATATATTGTCAAAAGCCTCCATTAATTATTTAATAGAATAGATTTTACATTATTTATTTGAATTTTTAAAGAAAATATATTATAATTAAATTAATTTAACTTGTTAAATAAAGGTGAAAAATGGTAAAAAAGTTTAATATTTTTATCATAATTTTTATTCTAATTTTATTTCAGATTTCATCAGCAGACCTTATTATAACAAAAAGCGTAAATAAAACAGGAGCTTCACTTGGTTCCACACTTAGCTATATTATTTTTATTAGAAATACAGAATCAAGCACATTAACAAATGTTAAAATGTGGGATACAATACCAGCAAGAACTACTTTTTTATCTTCAACCGCTGGTTCATTAAATTCTGGAGTCCTGGAATATAATATCGGAAATATCCCATCTGGTGGAGTTGTATCTGTTACAATGACTGTTCAAGTTGATTTTACTTTAAACACTTTGACAGCAAATATCAGAAATGTTGCTTTTGTAGAAGCAGATGGCATCGGAGTTAAAAAGAGTTTTCCTGTGTTTACAACTGTGGTGCGTTCATTTTCTACTTCAAATCAATATGTAACTTATGGTGCATGGGAAGATTTTATTAAAAAAGATATGGGATTTATACACATATATAATCTTGCCGATGATAATAATTTAAACCTTTATTACGCTAATAATGTTTTGCAGCCAATGAATAATCTTGCAGGTTCTTGGAATGGAGTTGCTGCAGGCAGAGTTATTGATTTTCCTAGTGATACTCCAACATTTAACAATCAGACAGGTGATTGTGCAACAAGTAATGGTTTAAATCAGGTTGGAACTTATAATGTAAATACTAGATATTTTAAACTTACTGCTACAAAACCATTTATTTGGATTTATGATTCACTTGTGGATGATTTGTGGTCTGATTCATTCATCTTTAATATGTCAACTGATTATTTATTTACTGGTAGCACTTTTTTTACCCATTTATATTGCGATATGAATCCAGGATTTACATATCATAGAAATGATAAACATTTTGGAGATGGTTTGGCAGTTATAAATATAAATAATTTTGACATTGCTGCGTATGTTTATTTTTCAAATGATAACGGTGCAAACTGGGCATTTAAAGTATCTGCAACTGTAAAACCAGAAGATTCATCTCATGCTGATGGTTCTTCCGGTGGCATATGGTTTTATGGAGGGACTACTCAAGCCGAAGAGGGTGATTATAAAGTCATAATAAGACGTGTTGATGCAGCAGGAGAGGATTTAGGAGATGCAAAAGCAATTTTATGGAAAGGAAATATATTTGCAGGAAATTCGCGTCCATGCACTGATTGTTCTGGTGGCGCTGCTTGCTCAACTGGAGATAGAGATAGCGACCATGATAATTGTAATGCATTTGCAATAAGCAGAGATGGTAACAAAGTATCTAAAGCAGGTTTTGATGTTTTATATGGTTGTATTGCAGCATCACCTGAATCTTTAGGCCGTGGTGAAGTAGTTATAACAAATGTTGGCACTACCCCCGCCAATATAAGTTTATATAGGTATAGAAACATTTCTGGTTTCTGGGATCCTGTGAATGATGTGGCAAACGCTGCAGATGATGATTTTGGAACTCAGGGGACATGGGTAAAATGGGGTAGTGATATTACAAATTTACCGCCAGGAACATCTATTACAAGAACAGCAGGAACTATTCTTTTTAATGGTGGTGAATACGGTTCTTATATAAAAATAGTTTTAAATTCAGGCGGTCCAATACAAGCAATAACAGGAACTAATATTTTTAATGCACATTATGGCCAGGCAGACTATATAGAAGCAGTTGATACAAATATAAGCACTGGAAAAGAATTCTGGTTTGGTAACAGTACTTATTCTGTTACAAAATCTTATGATGGTTGTAATAATTTGAAAAAATCTGATTGGTGGAAAGACAATAGAGGCGGTATTCTCATTGCTTTATGTCCTATACCAAATACTACAGTAAGAATTGTGCAGGGTAATTTAATAGATTTATGGGGTTTAGATTATGGTCCTTCTTGCACAGATGATGTTATTTATCATGGCTCAACACCTTTAATTCAAACAACCACAGGCCCTGACCAGGCACTTAAATTTTATAGTATTGATAGGGCTCAGACATATAAAATTGTAGCAGATAATCCCATATATTTGATGATACAAAACTTAAAAGGCAGGGAAAAAGTTTACTCTGGTGTTGTTGTAGGGATTGAATATTTTTATCCAGAAGCAACTTTTGTAAAAAATTCTAATGTTTCATCTGCAATGACAGGACAAACAGTTACATACTCACTAACTTTCCAAAATACAGGAGCAGGTGATGCAACAGATGTTGTCATAGTTGATACTATACCTGCAGGTATTAGTTATATTTCATCAACTCCATCAGGAACACATTTAGGTGGCGGACTTTATTCATGGAATATAGGATTTGTAGCAGCAGGTGGAATTTCTACAATAAATATAACAGGGCAAGTAATTGCAACTGGTGGTAATATTACAAATACTGCCACAGTTTATTATAAAGACACAGATGGAAATACTCTTACACCTAAAACAACAAATCAAAACATAATTACTATTCTGCAGCCATCACCTACTCCAACAAGAACAGCAACACCTACTTTAACTCCGACACAAACACCATATCCTATACTTGTATTAACAAAAGTGGCAACACCATCAGTAGCAAAAATGGGTGATACAGTTACATTTTTTATAAATTACAATAATATTGGAGCATCACCTGCAAATGGGGTAATTGTTTCTGATGTTTTACCTTCTGCTCTTATTTGTCCTACGCCTTGCACCACATTCACAATAAATAACGGCGGCTCACTTACAGGAAATACAGTTACATGGAATATAGGAACAGTAAATCCTGGTTCATCTGGGACTGTGAGTTTATCATTTATTGTTCCTGGTTATTTTCTTGATGATATGACAATTAATAATAGGGCAGGTATAAAAAGTAATGAAGTACAAACACCTGTTATGAGTAATAATGCATCAGTTACAATAGATGTCCCAGAACTTAGGATAACTCCAATTACAAATTATCCTAATCCATTTGACTCTGAGACAGTGATTTTATTTGACCTTTCAATAAAAGCAGATATAACAGTTAAATTTTATACAATATCAGGAGAACTTATAAAAACAATGGATGAAAAAGAAGTGAAAAATAATCTTATAGGACAGTCAGATATACAAGCAGGTGAAAATAGAATAAGATGGGATGGAACAAATAAATCAGGTGAAAAAGTTTCATCTGGTATTTATTTTTATCGTGTGATTGCCAAAAAAGGGGAAAAAACCGCAGAATTCATCTCAAAACTTGCGGTGATGAGATAAAGAATTTTTAAAATATTAATTTAGAGTAGCAATGATGAAGATCATTGTTTGAATATCCCCTCACCCTTTTCCCTCTCCCCTAAGGGGAGAGGGTATGGGTGAGGGGGATTTATAACATTATTAGAATATTTATTAAGTCCTTATCCTCCATGAGGAAAAGGATAAGATGATGGGGAGTAATAATGAAACGAACTTTAACTAAATTTGCAAGAAGTTTAAGAAAAAGACAAACAGATGCAGAAAAAATATTATGGAATTTTTTAAGAAATAGGCGGATGAACGGATATAAATTCAAACGTCAATTTCAAATAGGAAATTATATAGTTGATTTTGTATGCCTTGATAAAAAATTCATTATTGAACTTGATGGTGGGCAACATTCAAATAATAGAAAAGATTTAATAAGAGATGCCTTTTTAAAAAGTAATGGATATAAAATACTAAGAATTTGGAATAATGAATTTTTATTAAATAAAAAAAGTGTTTTAGAGATGATAAAAAATACTATTGATACATTATCTTCAAACTGTTCTATAAATGATGAGAGTAATAAAAAGGAGCAACTATGAATTTAATTCGTTGTCTTGCTTTATTCTCAGGTGGGCTGGATAGTTTGCTTGCAGTCAAACTAATAAAACAGCAAAACATAGATGTTATTATTTTAAACTTTGACCACGGTTTTTTCTTTGATGCCTATGAAACAATTAATAATGAAAAAAAATATAAGGGTAAACTGCCACCTGATTTTGATGTAAAAGTTATTGATATATCTAATGATTTTTATAAAATGATAAAAAATCCTGAATTTGGTTTTGGTTCTAATATGAATCCTTGCATTGATTGTAAAATTATGATGTTAAAAAAAGCAAAAGACTTGATGAAAGAATTTAATGCAAATTTTGTAATAACAGGAGAAGTATTAGGCCAACGCCCAATGACTCAGAATTTAAGGGCAATGAATTTAATAGAAGAAAAATCTGGTTTAACTGGTTATCTTTTACGACCTTTATCCGCAAGAAAATTAAAACCAACTGAGCCAGAGAAATTAGGTTGGGTGGACAGAAGTAAATTAATGGATATAGAAGGTAGGTCAAGAAAAATTCAGTTAGAATTTGCAAGAAAGTTGGGACTTGAGGAATATATTAAAACACCTGGCGGCGGATGTATTTTAACAGATGAAAATTATTCAAAAAGATTGAGAGATTTATTAGATAATAATAATAAATTAACAAGAGATAGTGTAGAACTTCTAACTATTGGTAGACAATTCAGAAAAGATGGCATTAAGTTTATAATAGGCAGAAAAGAAGCAGAAAATAAAAAATTATTAAAATACAAAGATTCTGCAATTATTTTTGATTGTGTTGATGTTCCAGGTCCTGTTGGAATTACATTTGATAGAATAGATGAAAACATGGAAAATTTTATTGCATCAGCTGTTGCTGGTTATTCTGATGGAAAAAAATTAAATGAAGTAAAAGTTGAAATTTCAAATAAATACAAAAAGAAAATTGTATCAGTAAAACCCATAGATATTATTGAACTTAGAAATATAAGAATAGATAGAAAAGATTAAATTTTAGCAAAAGAGATTATAATTTGTTGCAAAAAAATATTAAAAGGGTATAATTTATGTAAAATAAAAAATGGAGTATAAAATGGATGAAAAAATGAGAAAAATAATTAGACACCTAATATGGGATTATAATATTTCAGAAGATGAATTTCTTGAAATATTATATGGGAAAAAGCAGATTGGCTGGTTTGATAATGTTTGGGCATTAAAAAGAGCAATAGAAGGATTAAATTATTATGATTTAATAAATTTGGTTGGATTTGAAATTCTATCGCATAATTGGAAAAATATAAGAGATAAAATCAGATCAGAAAATATAAAAAAAGGAATTGATTATGTCTTACGAAGATTTAATATATCCACTTCAGGATAAAATATTTAATATTATTGATAAATTAAACACTCCATTTTATCTCACTGGTGGCACGGCACTTAGCAGATTTTATTTTAATCATAGATATTCTGATTATCTTGATTTTTTTGTCAATGACAGCCCTGAATTTATTGATCTGTATAAAAAAATTTTTACTAATTTAATAATAGAAAGAGTAAAATATGAAATAGTTAGGATTGATGAAAATTCAGCGATAATAATAGTAGAAAATATTTTAAAAGTTGAGTTTGTTAATGATGTGCCATTTTATTTTGGAGATGTTATGATAAAAAAAGATGCAATTTTCTCAAGAATTGATAATCTATTTAATATTCTTTCAAATAAAATATGTGCTTTTTATGATAGAAACGAACCAAAGGATATAGTAGATATCTGGATAATTTCAAAAAACATTAAGATTAATTGGAAAGAAATATTCAAAGCGGCGAATTCAAAAGCAGCAGGAATTTTTCCCCCAAATATAGCAGAAAAATTGGAAAATTTTGACTTGGATTTGCTTGATAAAATTAAATGGATAATGAAAGTTGAGAAAGAAGATTTTAAAATTGATATAAATAAAATAGTAGATTCTATTTTAAAGTTAAAATAAAAGGAGTTTGTATGCGTTGGACAAATGCTTTGATAAACACTTTAAGAGAAACACCCAAAGAAGCAGAGACAATAAGTCATAAACTCATGTTAAAAGCTGGCCTTATTTTAAAACTAGCATCAGGTATTTATGATTTTTTACCACTTGGATGGAAGTCGGTAAGCAAAGTTATAAATATAATAAGAGAAGAGATGAATAAAGCAGGTGCACAAGAAGTTTTGATGCCTGTTTTATCACCTGCAGAGCTTTGGAAAGAAACAGGAAGATGGGATTTATATGGTAAGGAGATGATGAGGATAAAGGATAGAAATGATAATGAATTTGCATTAGGACCAACACATGAAGAGATTATTACAGACATAGTAAGACGTCAAATAAATTCATATAGACAATTACCTGTTAATTTATATCAAATACAGGTTAAATTCAGAGATGAAATAAGGCCACGTTTTGGAGTAATGCGTGCAAGAGAATTTATAATGAAAGATGCTTATTCTTTTGATAAAAATGAGCAGGAAGCACAGAAAAGTTATAGGATAATGTTTGAGACATATAACAGGATATGTAAAAGAATAGGTTTTAAATTTCGCGCAGTTGAAGCAGATACAGGTGCAATAGGTGGCACTTCTTCTGCTGAGTTTATGGTTTTAGCTGATACTGGTGAAGAAACTATTATTTACTGTCCTAATTGTGATTATGCTGCAAATGTAGAAAAGGCAATAGGAGTTGTAGATGCAATAGGTGGTGATGCTGGTGAAAAACTTGAAAAGATTTACACACCAAATATAAAAACAGTTGAAGAACTTGCTGCTTTTGTAAAAATGAAACCAGAAGATACAGCAAAAACAATTTTATATATAGCAGATGGAAAAATGTATGGTGTGATGATGCGCGGGGATAGAGAAATCAATGAAATAAAATTAAAAAATGCAATCGGTGCAATAGATCTTCGTTTGGCAACACCAGAAGAAATAGAATCAAAAACACATGCGCCAGTTGGATTTGCAGGGCCTATAAATTTAAAAGAGAAAGGAATTATTTTACTCATAGATAAAACAGTTGAAAATATGAAATCACTTGTCTGTGGAGGAAATGAAAAGGATTATCATTATATAGGTGTTATGCGTGGTAGAGATTTTAAAGAAGATAAAGTTGTTGATGTAATCAAAATAAAAGCAGGCGATGGATGTTCTAAATGTGGTAGTAAATTAAAAGAACAAAAAGGTATAGAAGTAGGTCATGTGTTTTTTTTGGGGACTAAATATTCAAAATCAATGAATGCAACATTTCTTGATGAACAAGGAAAATCTCAGTATTTTGTGATGGGCTGTTATGGAATAGGAGTAACAAGAATTGTTGCCGCAGCAATTGAACAAAATTATGATGAAAATGGAATTATATGGCCTGTTTCAATTGCTCCCTATGAAGTCTCAATTATACCTGTTAATATTAAATATAAAGAAGGATATGAGTTTGCAGAAAAAATTTACAGTCAATTAAAAGAAAAAGGCATTGATGTTATATTGGATGACAGGGATTGTTCGCCAGGTGTTAAATTTAAAGATTCTGATTTAATTGGTTTCCCAGTTAAAGTTATAATAGGAGAGAAAAATTTTAAAGATGGTAAAGTAGAAATAAAAATAAGAAAAGATGGAAAAGTAAAATTAGTTGATTCTAATAAAGCACTAAATGAAGTAATAAACACAATAAATGAATTAAAAAATGATTTTTTGCATAATTAGTATCTGTTTATCTTAAAATTAGGTAATGTTAAAAAACTTGTTTTTTAAATTTTACACTATTTTTTTTATTAAATATCCATCCAATTCTTGATAGTATTTTATAATAAATAATATTTGCATATTTATTTTTAATTTTATAAAATATAATGTCAATTTTTAATAAAAGGAGTGAAAAAATGGAAAGCAAAGAAAATATAAGAAGCATAGGTATATGTCTTGGTGCTTCTACTATAAGTGCTGTTGAACTCGTTAAAGAAAATAATAATTACAAGATAACAAAGACCGTAAGAAAACCTCACGAGGGAGACCCAAAAAAATTCTTCCTAGAAGTTTTAAAAGAAATTAATCCAGGAAACGATAAAATTTTAATAACTGGCAGAAATTTAAGAGAATTTGTAAATCTGCCTTCTATAACAGAACCAGAAGCAGTTGAATATGCCCTTGATTTTACTTCTAAAAAAGGCGAGCGATATAATGCTGTTGTATCTGCCGGTGGCGAGACGTTCATGGTATATGCAATGGATGAGAATAATAAGATTTCAAGAGTTTTTACTGGTAATAAATGTGCATCAGGAACCGGTGAATTTTTCCTGCAACAGATAAAAAGAATGAATTTGCCACTTGATAAAGCAGTTGAAATAGGTGAAAAGGGGATTCCATATCAGGTTTCAGGTAGATGCTCTGTTTTTTGTAAGTCTGATTGCACACATGCATTGAATAAAGGAGAACCGATAGAAAATGTAACTGCTGGTTTATGTGAAATGATAGCAATGAAAATAGTAGAACTCGTGGCAAAAGTGATACCACATGATAGTGTTCTTGTTATTGGGGGCACTTCGCTTAATCGTGCTGTAATAAAACATCTGAAAAGGTACATACCAGGTGCCGTAGTTCTTCCTGAGTCACCTTATTTTGAAGCATTAGGTGCTGCTATTGCTTCCTTTGAAAAGGGTGCAGTATTGCCTGAGAAAAATTTATTTAAACAAGAAAAATCAAGTTTTAATTTTTTACCACCATTAAAAGATGCAGAAAGATTTGTAAAGTTTAATAAAATGGAATACGGAACTCCACAAGAAGGAGACAGATGTATCATAGGTCTTGATGTTGGTTCTACCACAACCAAGGCAGTATTGTTACGGTTAAAAGATGATAAATTTTTAGCATCGGTATATTTAAGGACAAATGGTAATCCTGTGGAAGCATCCAGAAATTGTTACAAAGCAATTTTAGAACAATTAAAAGGTGTTAAAGTTGATATAGTTGGCATTGGTGTTACTGGTTCTGGTAGGCATATTGCAGGTCTTTATTCTTTAACAGATGGTATAATAAATGAAATTATTGCTCATGCTTCTGCTTCTGCTTTTTTTGATCCCGAAGTGGATACAATTTTTGAAATAGGTGGGCAGGATGCAAAATATACCCATCTTACCAATTCTGTGGCTTCAGATTATGCAATGAATGAAGCATGTTCTGCAGGGACGGGTTCGTTTTTGGAAGAATCTGCATATGAATCATTTCTTGTAAAAGCAGAAGAGATTGCCGAATTAGCACTAAAAGGAGATAGACCACCTAATTTTAATGATCAATGTGCTGCTTTTATTTCATCAGATATTAAAAATGCAGTGCAAGAAGGAATATCCAAAGAAAATATTCTTGCTGGACTTGTTTATTCTATATGCTTTAATTATATAAATAGAGTCAAAGGAAACAGGCAAGTTGGAGATAAAATTTTTATGCAAGGTGGAGTGTGTTATAATAAGGCTGTGCCACTTGCAATGGCTTCCATACTTCAAAAACCTATAATAGTCCCGCCAGAGCCAGGTTTAATGGGGGCTTTTGGTGTGGCTTTAGAGCTTAAAAAACGTTTTGAACTTGGACTTTTAAAAGAAAAAAAGTTTGACTTACAAGCACTTATTGACAGACAAGTGATATATGAAAAACCATTTACATGTGCCGGTGGTAAAGAAAAATGTGATTTGAAATGTAGCATAAACAGAATAAAAATAGAAGGAAAAATTTATCCCTTTGGTGGTGCTTGTAATAAATATTATAATATAGAAAGTAGAATAGATGCTGACACAGATAAACTTGATTTGGTAAAAGTTAGATACAATCTGATGTTTGATAAATATGCACCTGTTTATCATACTGATGAAAGATCAATAAAAATAGGGCTTAATAATTCACTTTTAACCCATAATGTTTTCCCACTTTATTATAATTTTTTTAGTTCTCTTGGTTGTCAGGTAATTGTTCCTGAAGAGATGAATATGGATGCTTTAAACAGACAGACAACATCGTTTTGCTATCCTGCACAGATATCTATATGTTTTTTTGACACTTTGATAAATAAAAATCCTGACTATTATTTTATCCCACAGCTTAGAGAACTTTATGTAGAAAAGGGAAACCAGAAACAAGATTTTTGCGCTACCTGTATTTTTTCTCAGGGTGAATCATACTGGCTTAATTCTGTTTTTAAAGATAAAAAAATAATGGAAAAAGTAATAAATCCTACAATCAATTTTAGGAAAGGTTATGAGAGTCAGGAACATGTTTTTATAGATATTGCAAAAAAGTTAGGAATTGGAAAAAATAAAGCTAAAAAAGCATATAAAAAAGCAGTAGAAATTCAAAAAGAATTTGAAAGAGAATTAAAGGAAATAGGAAGACAGGCAATAAGAGAACTCAAAAATGAAAAAGATAAATTTGCAGTTGTTTTATTTGGTAGACCCCATAATGCATTTACATCTGATGCCAATAAAGGAATACCGAAAAAGATAGCAAGCAGGGGTTATATGGTTATTCCTTATGAGATGATTGATTTTGAAGATGAAGAATTAATAGCGCCATTTAAAGAAACAATGCACTGGGAGATTGGCCAGAAATTACTTAAAGCATCACAATTTATTTATAAAGATAATAGTTTATTTGCAGTTTATATAACTAATTTTTTATGTGCAATTGATTCATTTTTAGTCCAGCATGTAAGACGCATAATGGGAACAAAACCATCACTCACTTTGGAACTTGATGGTCATACTGCAGATGCAGGAATAAATACAAGAATAGATGCTTTTTTAGATGTTGTAAAAAATTATTTACAGGTGCAGAAGAGAAGTGAAAAAATCGCAGAAAAAAAATTCACACCCGCATATCTTATTACAGAGAATAATGTGCTTTATTTTGTGGGATCAGATGGTAAAAAGACACCTTTTAAAGATCCATCTGTAAAAGTTTTATTACCATCCATGGGAGATTTAGGTACAAAAGCACTTGCTGCGGCTTTACGTAAAGTAGGTATTAATGCAGAAGCATTGCCTATAGCAGATGAAGAAGTAAGACGTCTCGGTCGCTCAGTATTAACAGGTAAAGAATGTATACCCATAGTTGTTATACTAGGCTCATTTTTAAAATATTTAAAACACAGAAGAAAACCAGGAGAAAAAATTGCAATATTTATGCCAAAAGCTCATGGTTATTGTCGTCTTGGGCAGTATTTTATTACAACAGAACTACTGATAAAAGAAAAGCAAATAGAAGATGCTGTACCATATTATTTTGCAGGAGAAGTAGGTTATGCAGGACTGGGAACTGATTTTTCAATTGCTGCGTGGAAAGCAATAGTTATATCTGATGTTATGGATGATATAAGGAATGCTTTATATACACTGGCTAAAGATGTTGATTCAGCACTTTTGATTTTTAATGAAGAATACGAAGAAATACTGCAGATAATAGAAGGAAAGAGCAAAAAGAATTTATATAAAAAATTGGAAGAAACAGCAAATAAGTTAAGACAAATTCCTCTAAAACAAAGTTTCAAAGACACACCACAGGTGATGATAAATGGAGAAATATTTGTTCGCTGTGATCAATGGGCAAACAATAATATAACAAAAATGCTTGCTAAAAAGGGATTTGTTGGAAGACGCGCATCAATTCATGAGTGGTTATTTTATAACAACCATCTGATAAAGCATGGTATCTGGAAACCTGATTATAAATTAAAAGATTGGGTGGAATTTTATATTTCTGATGCTGTGCAGATACATTTAGAGAGAAAAATAAAAAATATACTAGTAAAATCAGAGCTATATGATCCAGAAGTAATTGATGTATCAGAATATGATAAATATTCAGAGCATCTCATTTCTCATAGGTTAACTGGTGAGCCAGGTTTATCAACAGGCAAAATATTAAAAGATGGGCTTGATAAATACGCGGGCCATATAAATATAGGTCCTTTTGGATGCATGATAACCAGATTTACAGATGCAATTGCATCAAACCATCTTGATGTGCGAGATAAAAGAGAAGCTTACAGAGTGGCTGGAGAAAAATATGAATCAGAGATATTTTTTGATGGTGAAAAAATACCTTTTTTAACAATAGAAGTGGATGGAAATCCATATCCACAATTATTACTTGCCAAATTTGAAAGTTTTTGCTTACAGGCAAAGCGTGTTGCAGAAAAACAGGGGAAAAGAGTAGCGGAAGAAGCGAAACAATTTACAATTTAAAATGTAAGATAAAAAAATGTAAGATGTAATATGGAAGATTTATGGTTTTATATCTCCCTCTTTGAAAAAGAGGGGAAAGGGGAGATTGTAAATGATAAAATATAATAAAAATTTAAAACAATATTCCAGAAAATTAAGAAATAATATGACAGATGCGGAAAGATGCTTATGGCAAAAAATAAGAAGAAGACAATTGGCAAATTTTCAGTTTTATAGACAGAAAATAATAGGAAATTATATAGTAGATTTTTATTGCCCAAAAGCCAATTTAATAATTGAAGTAGACGGCGGACAACATTATTATGGAAAGACAAAAGAGAAAGACCGAAAAAGAGTTGAATATTTAGAAAGATTGGGATTAAATATTTTAAGATTTTCTGATAGAGAAGTATTAGAAAATATAAATGAAGTATTAAATGTTATTTATTATAATTTGAAAGGAGACAAATCCCCCTTAATCCCCCTTTGCTAAAGGGGGAAATAAGAAAAGACATAACCCTCTTTGCAAATAGGGGTTAGGGTAGATTGAATTTTAGCCATACAAAAATAGAGTAGTATAAAATTGAGAATGGAAAGTAGATAAATGTTTAAGAAAATAACAAATCCCCCTTAATCCTATTTTGCTAAAGGCAGAAATAAGCAAATATATCCCCCTCTTTGGAAAAGAGGGGGCAGGGGAGATTTGATGCTCTCAAAATCCCCCTTATTCCCCCTTTGTTAAAGGGGGAAATAAGAAAAGAAATAATCCTCTTTGCAAAATAGGGGTTAGGGTAGATTGATTTTAGCCATACAAAAATAGAGTAGTATAAAATTGAGAATGGAAAGTAGATAAATGTTTAAGAAAATAACAAATCCCCCTTAATCCTATTTTGGTAAAGATAACAAATAACATAGAAACAGTGAAAGGAAAATATGCAAAAGAGAAAACTTGGTTGGACAGATTTAGAAATTTCTGTAATTGGAATTGGCACATGGGCTTTAGGTGGTCCTGGCTGGAAATTTTCATGGGGACCTCAGGATGATAATGATACTATAAAAACCATACATAAAGCAATTGATATGGGAATAAATTGGATAGATACAGCGCCTGTTTATGGATTAGGTCATGCAGAAGAAATTGTGGGTAAAGCTATAAAAGGCATAAGAAAAGATTTAATAATTGCAACAAAATGTGGCAGACGCTGGAAAGAAGATGGAAAAGAACTTTATGGAAATTTAAAGAAAGAAGAAATAAAAAAAGAGTGTGATGCTAGTCTAAAACGACTTAATATAAATTTTATTGATTTATATCAGATTCATTGGCCACAGCCAGAAGAAGACATAGAAAAAGCATGGATGGCAATTTTAGAACTCATAAAAGAAGGGAAAGTGAGATATGCAGGGGTTTCAAATTTTAATACAGAACAGATGAAACGGATAATGCACATAAATAAAATTGCATCTTTGCAACCGCCATATAATATTTTAAGGCGAGAAATAGAAGAAAAAGAACTTCCTTTTTGCAAAGAAAATAATATAGGGGTTATAACTTATTCTCCGCTTGAGCGTGGACTTTTAACAGGAAAGGTAACAAGACAATGGGTTTTAAATCTGCCTGATGATGATCATAGAAAAAAGGATCCTAAATTCAATGAACCGCAATTATCAGAAAATATTAAAGTTGTGAACAAATTAAAAGATGTTGCAGATAAATTTGGTATAACTATTTCTCAACTTGCAATTGCATGGATTTTAAGACGACAAGAAGTCACTGCTGTAATAGTAGGTGCCAGGAATCCTAAACAAATAGAAGAAACTGCAAAAGCAGGAGATATTAAACAATTACAGTTTGAAATTTAAAATTTTTATAATTTCTTCATGCCTTTAGGAAAAGGAGATGATGATGGGGGGAGTGGTTGAAGCATTTTTTTCGTAATAAATTGTTTGCTTGCATTAAAAAGGTTCTTAGATAAACACTTAAAGTGGCTTCGCAAAAACCGTTTGACTAGTATTAAATCCGTGTCTCACTAATTGGTAGAACTACTTTTGCTTCACACATTTTCCTCAATGAATTCCTCAAAAAATGCATTCAACCACTTTTTTATAATTTCTTCATTTATTTGGGAGAAAGATAGTATGATGTATAACAATAAAAATTTTCATCTCAATTTGCATTTAAAATTTTTTTTTGATAATATTATATATATGATATACATAAATTTTTTAAGGATTTTATATGAACAATAAATTAATATTTTTAAATTCTGTAGATTTATTTAATCTTGCAGGTGTAATTTTTGTTGCACTTGATAATAAGGGGAAAGTCCTTGCAATAAATAAAAAGGGATGTGAAACACTTGAATATAGTGAAAAGGAAATTTTAGGCAAGGACTGGTTTTCAAATTTCCTTCCAAAAGACGAAAATAAAAAGGTAAAAAAAGTTTATAATGAACTTATGAAAGGTAAAAAATCTAAATTTGAATTTTTTGAAAATAAAATAATAACTAAATCAGGAAAAGAAAAAATAATTTCATGGTACAATACTGTTTTAAAAGATGAAAAAGATAAAATTATAGGAACTTTAAGCTCAGGGCAGGATATTACAGAATTAAGAGAAAAAGAAAAAAATTATATAGAACACATAGAAAAAATTCAGACAATAAATAAATATAATGAACTAAGAACTAAAATTTGGCAACTTGCGGCTGACAGGAGTTTAAATTTTGAAACAATAATAGACAAAGCAATACAAATAATAGGCCCTGTAATAGGTGTTAGCAGAGTAAATTATAACGAGATAAAAGGGAAAAATCTAGTATGTACAAAAGAATGGAAGGAAAAAAATGTAAAAAACACACTCGGCACAAAAATAGATTTGAAAATTGCAAAAATATTTATGAAACCAGATGGTTTTGAAATAACTTATGATATTGCTTTAAAATATATACCAAAACCATTACAGGCAATTGCAAAACCAATAATTAAAAAATTTGCAGAAGTAAATGATTTAAAAGCGATATTTTTAATTCCCATATATTCAGAAAATGAATTTAATAGTGCAATTAGTTGTGATATTTGTAATTCAAATAAGAAAAAAGAAAGATTTGATGAAATGGATAAACAGATACTTCTTGATTTACGCAATATTCTACAGAGTAGAATCGCATACGATAAAATAGAAAATACAGTCAAAGAAAGTGAAGAAAAATTTAAAATGCTATTTGAAAATGCACCTGATGCATATTATATAAATGATTTAAAAGGCAATTTTATAGATGGCAACAAAAAAGCCGAAGAAATAACAGGATATAAAAAAGAAGAATTAATAGGTAAAAGTTTTTTGGATTTAAAATTACTTGATTTCAAATATATTGCAAAGGCTACAACACTGCTTTTAGAAAATGCAAAGGGTAAGGAAACAGGCCCAGATGAGATAATTATAAATAGAAAAGATGGCGACAAGATAGCAGTTGAGATAATTACAAAACCAATAAAATTTAAAAATCAAAATCTGGTTTTAGGTCTTGCAAGAGATGTTACAGAGAAAAATAAATACATAAATGAAATAAGAAAATTGCATATTGCAATAGAACAAAGCCCAGATTCTATAGTGATAACAGATATTAATGGAAATATTGAATATGTAAATCCAAGATTTACTGAAATTACTGGTTATACTATGCAAGAAGCAATAGGTAAAAATCCACGCATATTAAAATCAGGTAAAACAAGCAAAGAAGAATATAAAAAACTATGGCAGATAATTTTATCAGGTAATATATGGCGTGGAGAATTCTGTAATAAAAAGAAAAATGGTGAACTCTATTGGGAATCAGCAGCAATAGCGCCTATAAAAGATAAATATGGAAAAATAATAAATTTTATTGCAATAAAGCAGGATATAACAGAAACAAAAAAAATAAGGGATGAGATTGAGAAAAGCAGGATGCTACTACAAGATTTTTTGGATAATGCAAATGATTTGATACAGATAGTTGGACCTGATGCAAAATTCATATATGTTAATAAAGCATGGAAAGAAACTCTTGGTTATAGCTATCAAGAGATAAAAAAAATGACTGTTTTTGATGTTATTCATCCATCAAGAATAGAACACTGCAAAGAAATGTTTCAAAAAGTTTTAAAAGGCGAATGCAATGATAAGATAGAAACAATATTTATTACCAAAGATAAAAAGGAAATAATAGTAGAAGGAAATGTCTCATGTCATTTTGAAGATGGAAAACCAATAAATACCAGAGCAATATTTAGAGATATTACAGCACGGAAAAAAGCAGAGGAAAATTTAAAATTAAGTTATGAAAAATTAAAAGAAATAGATATTATAAAAACTAATTTTATATCAATGGTTTCTCATGATTTACGTACACCTTTAACTGCGATAAATGGATTTTTATCACTTATGCTTGGTGGAGCCGCAGGAGAGTTAACATCTCAACAGAAAGAATATTTAGAAATTATTAAAAATAATTCAGAACGTCTTTTAAATTTAATAAATGATTTACTTGATATGAACAGAATTGAGACAGGTAGATTTACAATAGAAAAACATACAGGTGATATTGGCAGAGTTATTGATAAAGTTATCAAGGAGTTAACATCTTTTGCTGCTCAGAAAAATATAAAAATTATAAATGAATCAACTGGTCAAAAAATTTTCTGTGATATAGATGAAAACAGAATTGCACAAGTTATTATAAATTTAATAACAAATTCAATTAAATTTTCTCCAGAAAATACAAATATAATACTTGGATTTAAGGAAATAAATGGTGGTGATATAAAAATTCCAGAAAGTATGCAAATGCCGCAAAGCAAAAAAAATAGATATATTTTAATCTATGAAAAGGATTCAGGTAGGGGAATAGAAAAAGAACATTTAGAAAAAATATTTGAGAAATTTTATCAAATAAAACAAACCGATTCTACAAGACAAAAGGGTTTAGGCCTTGGGCTGCCAATATCAAAAAGCATAATAGAAGCACATAATGGTATAATCTGGGCAGAATCAGAAGGCATAGGCAAAGGCACTACTTTTAAAATATTATTACCATTGTAGATAGAAATGTTTATAAAATATGTTTGATAAGAATGTTTGAAAATAATGTTTTGTAATAATGTATGAAAAATATTTATGCAGTGATAGACCTATTGTTAGCCCTTAAAATATATGTAAAATAATAAAAAATATCTCGTATATAAATATTAAAACACAATAAAAATTGATTATATTTCTATTTTTATGTATAATTAAACAAAGTTTGAAGAGGGGTGGAGTTTATGTATTTATTTGAGGTATTAAGTGCAGAAGATTAATTATTTAAAAAAATTAAATAAAATAATAATTTTAATATTTTTATTTTTTTTAAATACTTTATTTTTATATTCAGCAAATATTTTGTTTGTAGTTGGTGCAATACCGCTAGGAGCTGGTGATGCAGCTGTTTACAATCGTTTAGTAAGTCAGGGACATTATATCTCTGTTACTCTGGCAACACTCAGTCAGACATCTGATGCGGTAGGTAGAGACCTTATTATAGTATCTTCAACCTGTAATTCTGGTGATGTGAATATTAAATTTCGTGATGTTGCTGTTCCTTTTTTAACATGGGAAAGTAGGTTATATGATGATATGTATATGAGCGATACAACTCTTGGAACTCATTATGGTACATTAGCTGGACAGACATCTATTTATATACTTGATTCAAGCCATTATTTGGCAGCGGATAAATCAAATACTGTTGTTGTTTATAGTTCTTCTGGTGATATGCAATGGGGGGTTCCAAATGCAAATGCAAAAAACATTGCCTGTCTTGTTGGAGATATAAATAGAAGTGTTTTATTTGGCTATGAAACCGGTTCTACAATGTTTAGTAATTTTAAAGCGCCAGCAAGAAGGGTTGGTTTTTTTACATATGATCTTACCCCAACTAGTTTAACCACTGATGGTTGGAATTTATTTGATGCTGCTGTTAACTGGGCTTTAGGTGCAAACAAAGCCAATTGCATACAACCTGATGATTTTAATAATTCTTCCCTTGAAAGATTCTGGACAGCTGTAGATGTTGGTAATCCATTGCTGGGAAGTCAAACAGAAACATCAACAAATCTTACAATAACTGCAAATGGTGATGATATATGGGGTGTAGCAGATAATTTCAGATATATATTCCAGATAGTTTCCGGGAATTTTGATGTTTCTTTACAGATTAATTTTGTGCCAACAACTGATCCATGGAGTAAAGTAGGTATTATGGCAAGAGAGAGTTTATCCCCTGGTTCAAAGCACGCTTTTGTATGTGCAACACGCAGTAACAATTATTCATTCCAGAGAAGAATGACAACTGATGGCGTAAGTTATAATACAGACGGCGGTACTTACGTAAATAATACAATCGGATATGTTCGTTTGATAAAGTCCGGAAATAATTTTACTGGTTATTATTCAAGTGACGGCACAAACTGGACCCCGCTTGCAAATGTAAATATGAGTTTTAGTTCTACTTTTTTAATAGGTATTGCAGTGACATCACACAATACAAGTACATTAGGTTATGCGAATGTGGATAATTTTAATATATTAAGCGGTGCATGCACACCAACATATACAATAACAATTACGAACACGTTAAGTATAACTCCGACAATAACACCAACAGTAACACCTACAGTGACACCGAGTGTAACATCAACAGTAACGAGGAGTATAACGCCAACAATAACACCAAGTATAACACCAACAGCAACGCCGACAGTGACACTGAGTGTAACACCAACGGTAACGAGGAGTATAACACCAACGATAACACCAACAGCAACGCCTTCTATAACACCTACGGCAACACAAACGTGGACGCCAACAATAACCCCGACAGCAACACCGACAAACACAGCAACACCATATGCGTATGCATATATAGTGCCGACAGTAGCAGTAGCAGGAGAAAATGTAAGATATGAGTATCATATAAATGCAGTAGGAGAAGGACCAATAACAGAAGCGAGGATAAAAATAGAGAGTGGAGTAACAGTAACAAGTGTAGAAAGTTCAATAGCAGGAGCGAGTGCAAGCATAATAGGAAACGAGATAGTGGTGGAGTATGTAAGTGGATGGAATAGCAGTAGTAATCCGAATTTTGACATAATAAAGTTTAATGCAGTGTCAGGGATAGGAGACAAATATTACGGGAGTTATTTTAATGGGTTGGTAGATAGCCGTGGAGTGACACCAACAGGATACTCACAGATAGTTATGATAATAAGTCCGACAATGACAGCAACGAGAACAATAACGCCAAGTGTAACACCGACAATAACCCCGAGTGTGACGCCAACAGTAACGCCAACAGTGACAGAGACAATAACACCGACAGTAACGCCAAGTGTAACACCGACAATAACCCCGAGTGTGACGCCAACAGTAACGCCAACAGTGACAGAGACAATAACACCGACGGTAACGCCAACAATAACACCAACAGCAACACCGACAAATACAGCAACACCGTATGCGTATGCATACATAGTGCCAACAGTAGCAGTAGCAGGAGAAGATGTAAGATATGAGTATCATATAAATGCAGTAGGAGAAGGACCAATAACAGAAGCGAGGATAAAAATAGAGAGTGGAGTAACAGTAACAAGTGTAGAAAGTTCAATAGCAGGAGCGAGTGCAAGCATAATAGGAAACGAG
>JAOAIN010000240.1 GCA_026414685.1 Candidatus Goldiibacteriota bacterium | reverse complement strand
CTGATGGAATTTTTATTTTGATATTTCCAAATTTAAAAAATATTAATGTATCTACATATGAATTCTGGAATGATATAACCCATAAAAGACCCTATACCCCTTCTGTATTAATAGAACAACTTGAAAAAATGGGATTTAGTGTTATTAAAAGTGGACAAGACAAAGATAGCTGGGATAATTCATTATTTAAAATAATTATAAGAAAAATAAGAGTCTTAATAACAGGATTACATTTAGAAGCACCAGATTATTTTATTATTGCCAGAAAAATAGATAATGCTATTAAAAATAAATAGTTAACAAAAATTTTTAATATGGAAAATATTTTTGGAGGCTTTCATGCAAGCAAAGAAATTAAAAAATATTGTAATAGAGATTACCCAGGGAGATATTGCAACGGCTACAACTGATGCAATTGTAAATGCTGCAAATAATCATTTATATATGGGCGCAGGAGTTGCAGGTGCATTAAAAGCGCATGGCGGAATTGAAATAGAAAAAGAAGCAATAAAAAAAGGACCAATTCCCATAGGTAGTGCAATAGAAACCGGCGCAGGCAGGTTAAAAGCAAGATATGTAATACACGCTGCTGTTATGGGAATGGATTTTAATACAAATGAAATATATATACGAGATGCTACAAAAAATTCACTCATACTTTCTGAAAAACTAAAAATTTCATCAATTTCTTTTCCTGCTTTAGGAACTGGAGTGGGAGAATTCCCCATTCCAAAATGTGCAGAAATAATGTTTGATGAAATAAAAAAATTTGATAAGACAGACCCTGTGCATTTAAAAAGAGTGATATTTTATTTATTTACAAAAAAAGCATATAATGATTTTGAAGAAGTATTTAGGAATTTTAAAGTGGATTAATAAATAAAAAAATTATCAAGATTTCTGTTTTTTACAGAAATGGAAATAGAGTGTAGCAAATATGTATACATTATTCCAGTGGCAACAGTAAAGCAGTATTTTAAATAATTGATAGTTATTGATATTTTTTAATCATCAGTTAGTTCAATATATTAAAATCTAAAATTTCAAATTTTCTCTTTTTTATTTAAAAACAATAGTTATTTCATTTAACGAAACCAAATCATTTTTTATGAAACCAATAATTAAATCAATCTTGCTTTATATGAAAAGTTATGTTATATTAATATTGCGTAAGAATACAGCATATATAATAAATTTGACTAATACCGCGAAAGTGGGGAAGTTTTAAAACCCCACTTTTTGATTTTAATGAGGCTATTATGACTGGACAAGATATACGACAGAATATTATAGAATTGATTGAACCAATAATAAAAGATAATTTTATGGAACTTGTTGATATAGAATTGTTGAATCCTGATTATTTAAGAATAACAATAGATAAACAGGGTGGAGTGACATTGGATGATTGTTCTTCAATCAATAGAACCATAGGGACTTTACTTAAACTATCAGGTTATGATTTTTCCCTGGAAGTATCTTCTCCAGGTATAGATAGACCACTGAAAAAGATAAGTGATTTTGAAAGATTTATAGGGAAAAAAGCAAAAATAGTTACAAGGGAATCTATAAGCGGGATTAATGTTTTTGAGGGTATAATTGAAAAAATAATAAATGAGATAATTATAATCAATACTGAATCAAAAAAAGTAGAAATACAATTTAATAATATAAAAAAAGCAAATTTAATTGGTGAATTAAAAATTTAAAGAGGTTTTATATGTCAGGAGAGATACAGTTAATTTTACAACAGGTTGAAAAATTAAAAAATATTGACAGGACTGATTTGATAAAGGCATTTGAGCGAGGTATAACTTCTGCTGCTAGGAAGGTTTATGGTATAAAAGGTAAAATCAGACTGGAATTAACTGAAAACGATATTAAATTTTTCTGGTCAAAGACAGTGGTTGAGAATGTTAAAAATGAGTATACTGAAATTTCTCTTGAAGAAGCAAAACAGATAAAACCAGATGTGAAAATAGGAGATGAAGTGGAGGTTTTATTTTATCCAAAGGAATTTGGAAGAATTGCAGCTCAGATAACAAAACAGGTCATATCTCAGAAGATAAGAGAAATTGAAAAAGAACAATTATTTCAAGAATATAAAGCCAAAGAAGGTGAAATAATAACCGGTACTGTTCATACAATTGAAGAAAATGGAAATTTTATAATTGATTTAGGTGCAGCAGAAGGTATTTTAAGAAAAAAAGAACAAGTGGCAAGAGAAGAATTCAAAGTGGGAGATAGAATTCGTGCATATATTTTGAAAGTGAAAAGGGGTAAAGAAACACCTTTTTTAGAACTTTCAAGAACGCATCCCAATTTCATCAAAAAGATATTTGCGATGGAAATCACAGAAATTGATCAAGGGATTGTTGAAATTGTATATGTTGCAAGGGAACCAGGGGTAAAAACAAAAGTCGTTGTGACTTCAAAGGATACACATATTGATCCGGTGGGTGCATGTATAGGAGTTAAAGGGAGCAGAATACAGACCATTATAAAAGAATTGCAGGGCGAAAAGGTGGATGTGGTTTTATTCAGTAATGATATAAAAAAATATTTGGAAAGTGCAATTGCACCTATTCCAATTAAAAATTATTATATAGATGATGTAAATAAATATGCAATAATTGCGGTTCCTGATGAGCAATTTTCGCAGGTTATCGGTAAAAATGGTATAAATATGCGTCTTGTTGCCAAAATAACAAAATGGAAGGTATCGGTTTTAAGAGAAAGCGAATTTACAGAAGAAAAACTTAAAGATATGAAAAAAAGTTTTGAAGAACAATTAGAATATGATTTATTCAAATTAAATGATATTCCTGTGGTATTACTTAAAAAACTAAAACAAGAAGGAATTAAAAATTTGAAAGATTTTATGGCTGCGAGAAATTCACAGCTTGCTGAAATTTTAAATAAGAAAGAGGAAGAGATAAAAAATTTAAAAGATAGGGCTATTGAAATAATTGAGCAGGAAAAAATAAAACTGATTGAAAAAGAAGGTAAAAATGAGAATACATGAGGCTGCCAAACAGTTAAAGATAGATTCCAGACAGATAATTGAACTTTTAAGTAAGGAAGGATATGGCACCAAGAGTCATATGAGTACCATTACAGAAGAAGAACTAAACATAATAAAAGAAAAATTACTAAAAAATAGCACTGATATTAAAGTTCAAGAAAAACAACCAGTTGTAGAAAAAAAAGAAATTATTCAAGAAAAAAAAGAAGAATTAAAACAACCAATTAAACAGGAAATAAATCAGCAGAAGCAAGAGATAAAACAGGAGATAAAAACAGAAGTCTTCCATAAACCAGAAGTTCCACAAAAACCTGTAGAAAAAGTAGAGGTTGCATCCAAACCCACGGAAAAAAAAGAAGTCAAAAATATAATTGAAATAAACAGAACAATAACTGTTGGAGAACTTGCAAAACAGTTGGAAATAAAACCCACAGAACTTATTAAAAAATTTTTTTCACTTGGCTTAATAGTAACAATAAACCAAACATTGTCAGAAGAAGAAATACAGATAGTGGCTTCAGAATATGGTAAAGAAGTTAAATTCAAAGAGATAACAGGGGATGAGTTATTCATAGAACAAGAGACTGATAAACCAGAAGATCTGGTAAAAAGGGATCCCATTGTTACAATAATGGGACATGTGGATCATGGTAAAACTTCTTTACTTGATGCTATAAGAGAATCAAACATAGCTTCAAAAGAAGCTGGCGGTATAACCCAGAAGATAGGCGCTTATAAAGTATATACTCCCCATGGAGGTATTGTATTTCTTGACACCCCGGGTCATGCTGCATTTACTGCAATGAGAGCTCGTGGTGCAAAAGGTGCAGATATAGTAGTATTGATAGTTGCAGCGGATGATGGTGTTATGCCACAAACAGTAGAAGCAATAGACCATGCTAAAGCTGCAAATGTTCCAATAATTGTTGCTATAAATAAAATAGACAAGGAAGGAGTTCAACCTGAGAGAATAAAACAGGAATTGACAAAATATAATTTAGTCCCAGAAGAATGGGGCGGGAAAACACAATATGTTTTGATTTCTGCAAAGAAAAAAATTGGAATTGAAGATTTACTTGAAAAAATACTGCTTGAGGCAGAAATGCTGGAATTGAAAACAAATATCAAAACAAAAGCAGAGGGAGTTATAATTGAAGGCCGGCTTGATAAAGGACGTGGTCCAGTAGGAACTGTGCTTATACAAAGAGGAACTTTGAAAATTGGAGACCCTTTTATAACAAATTGGACATATGGAAAAGTTAGGGCAATAATCAATGATAAAGGAGAGAGATTAAAAGAAGCAGTTGCGGTTATACCAGTAGAAGTTATTGGATTTGAAGATATTCCTAATTCTGGTGATAAATTTAAAGTATTAGATAGTGAAAAACAGGTAAAAGAAATAGCAACAAAAAGAGCGATTGAATTAAGACGACTCTCCGAGGAAAAGAAAAAGAAAAAAATGACACTTGAAGATTTTCATAAAAAAATAAAACTTGGTGCAGAAAAAAAATTATACTTAAT
>JAOAIN010000233.1 GCA_026414685.1 Candidatus Goldiibacteriota bacterium | reverse complement strand
CATTATAATGAATTTGAAAAACAAAATGGGAAAATTTTGTCAGACAATTTAATCTGGGCTATAACCAAATTAAAATTGAATATGACGAGAATGCCAAACTGGCAAGAAAATATCAAAGTAAAAACATGGGCTCCTTTTGTTGATAAATATTTTGCATATAGAAATTTTGAAATAATGGATGAAAAAGATAATATAATAGGTAAGTCCACTTTTAATTGGGTTATTATTGATGTTTTGAATAAAAAAACTGTAATACCTACGGAATTTTCTGATAGGTGGCAATTTCATAAAACACCTTTGTTTTTTGAATTGAAAGGTAAAATTGAAAGGATAACTACACCAGAAAAAAGCAGGGAAATAACAGTTTCTTATTTAGATATTGATGTGAATAATCATGTAAACAATGTGAGATATATTCATTGGATTATTGATTGTATAGATTTTAAAATATTAAAAGAAAAAGTAATAAAAGATATAGAAGTAAATTTTTTAGCAGAAGCAGTTATAAATGATAGATTGGATATAAATATACAAAAATTTAATAATAGCGCTTTATATCTTGGAAATGTAATAAGAAAAGAAGATAATAGGGAATTATGTAGGGCAAAAATTTTATTTGGATGATTTTTAGATAATACTTGATGTAAAAGATGTTATTTGTTGCATTTTAATAATTATTTGTATTAAAAATGATAATATAAATTGCATTTCAATTTCTTTTTGCTATAATATATTAAAAGGAGAAAAAAGTGGGAAAATATATACAGATTTTTTTAATAATGATCTTTATTCAAATGAGTTTTTTATTTTTTAACTGTAGCAGACATAATCCACCAACCATGCCAGAATCAATACCCACATCCACTGCTACAGTAATCCCTTCCTATGGCACGGTAAAAGGGACATTGAACCTGCCAACACCAGCTGTCGGGAAAAATTATTATATTTATTTATTTGATTCATTTGAAGGTTTTTCTCATGCAGAAGCAACCACTTACGGAGTGTGCGGTGCAGGTGTTTCTATCCCTTATTCAATAACTGTATCTGCTGGTTCCTACTATATGGTTGTCATTATTGATACAGATAATAATGGCATGTCATTATCTCCAAATCCTGGTGATTATGTGGGGGTATATGGAGTCACATGGCCGCAATGGCCTGTAAGTGCTAATGTCATAATTTCAAATGGACAAATTTTAAATTATGATATTGACCTTGTTACTGGTTTTGCAAATGTGAGTGGTTATGTTAATGTTTATAGCATGGCGCCTGGTAAAAATTTTTATATTTTTGTTGATAATGATACCAATCCTGTTAATTCTAACCATGTTGCATATAGTAATATCATACTAAGTGATGGCGTGTTGTCAGTTGATTATTCCTTGCTTGTTTTGATTCCTGGGACATATTATATTTATGCCGGTGTTGATGTTAATGATAGTGGATTGCCTTTTAACAGCGGAGACCAGCTTGGCAACTGGGGGGTGTGTGGATGCAATCCAACTAATCCGCCTGCATCTGCAAATGCAAATATAAATATTAGTATTGTTAATAATTTTTATTTCAAAATGGGTATTTTGCCGTAATGAAATTAAAAAAATATTATTTTTTATTTTTATTTTTTCTTTTTCATGTTTTATGCAAAAGCGGTTGCCCCTGCAGCGGCAGTATGGTTGGCGGTTCGTATTTACGGGTAATGCAACTCGGATACGGCTGGCTCATTCCTGACGAGCAGGTTGATGCGATTTATAACCCAGCAACGTTAAATGATATAATAGGAAATAGGTTTTTTTCAGGATTTTATGGTAATATGTATTATGATTATGAACTTAATAAATATGATAAATATTTTAATTCTAATTTTTTTTGGGTGCTTCCATTTAATGAAATAAAGATTGCAGTAAAATATTCTCCCGAAATAAAAACTCTAAAACGAAAAACTGCGTATTATATGTCAAATTCATCGGTAGATAATTTTGAATTCTTGTCATTTGTTGGTTTCCATCCCATAGAAAATATAAAACTGGGTTTATCATTTGGTGTTAATACTTTTTATGATTTTATTTTAGATGATTATTACAGTTCCACAAATGATACATTTAATAAAACTATTGCTGAAAATTATCTAGTAAATACAGGTGTGGTGTTTAATATTAATAATTATTTTAATTTGGGATTTTCATTTGGTAGTAGCCTTGGAACTTCTAAAAAAACAAATAATGGGTTAATAACTCAAGATAATGATTTAAAATTATATGGTTATATATTGCCGGAATTTAAAATCAAAAAAAACAGCGAAACAATGTTGTTTCGTACATTGTTGTCTGTATCTTATGAAAGCATACTGACTGATTATGAAAATGAATTATATCCGGATAATGTTGAACGTTATTATAACCTAGGTTCTGAAATAGGAGCAGCTTTATATTATGAATTAAAGGATAAGACAATTTTAACCTGTGGATTGAAATCTGACTGGACAATTAAAAATATAATTCGGTCTTTTGGTATTGGCGTGGTGGATACTCAGAGCCATGATGGATTTGAATTAACGGTATTTGCAGGTCTTGAAAAACCTGTAATTGTTGATTGGATTATATTAAGGACGGGATATAAGATAATAAAAATTTATGATAAAAATTATATATTTAAAAGAGAAATTTGGGGGTATCATATTTATAAGATTCCGGCGAATCGTTTTAAAATTGAAATTTTCCCAGATTTTACAGAAAATTTTTCTTTTGGAATAGGAGTAAAATTAGGTAATAATATTATATTAAACATGGACTTGGGTGATATGTCATACGAAATTTTAACGACAGAAATAGAAAAATACAAAGTTAAAATGCAAATAAATGCAGAGATAAATTTTATTTTTGAGTAAATTAAAATAAATTTACAAAGATAGTTTATGAATTGCTATTGAATTTTTTATTAT
>JAOAIN010000215.1 GCA_026414685.1 Candidatus Goldiibacteriota bacterium | reverse complement strand
TTTAATTCAGACAAATAGGACAAGTGGACCACCTGATATAACAAAACAAAAAGCAGATACTTATGTAAAAGCAAAAAATAATGAAACAATAGTAATAGGAGGATTACTTACTGATAAAATAACAGAAGTTGAGAATAAAGTACCGTTGCTTGGTGATATACCACTGCTTGGTAATCTTTTTAAGGCTACCAGTAAGGTTAATGAGAAAACAGAACTTATTGTATTTTTAACTCCTTCTATTGTAGAAGATTAAATCATAAATACTAAAATCTAATTAAAAGGAAAAAAATGATCAGATATCTTACAGCTGGTGAATCACACGGAAAGGGTTTAACCGTTATAATAGATGGGGTGCCGTCAAATTTAAAAATAGATGAAAGAGAATTGAATTTTATTCTTTCTGAACGACAGAAAGGTTATGGACGAGGTGGCAGACAGAAAATAGAAAATGATAGAGTGGAAATCTTATCAGGTATTAGATTTGGTAAAACAATAGGTTCTCCTGTTTCAGTTTTTATAAAAAATAATGATTATGAAAACTGGAAATCACGCATGTCAATTACTCCAATAAATCAATCTGTAGATGAGTTTTTAATTCCACGTCCTGGACATGCTGATTTATCAGGTGGTATTAGATTCAATCACAGGGATTTGAGAAATGTTTTAGAGCGAGCAAGTGCGAGAGAAACAGCGGCAAGAATCATCGCAGGTGCAATATGTAAAATATTATTGAAAGAATTTAATATTGAGATACTGGGTTATGTAGTTAATATAGCGGGAATTGCAACAGATATAGATGAAGGGTTAGATATAAAAGAGATTATAAAAAAAGTAGAAGATGATAAAGAAAAATTTAAAGTTGATTTGAGATATCCTGATTCTAAAAAAATACCTCATATAATAAAAAAAATAAATAGCGCAATGAAAAAAGGTGATACGCTGGGTGGTATAATAAAGATAATTGCAGAAGGTGTACCACCTGGACTGGGAGACTATACTCAATGGGATAGAAAATTAGATGGAAAAATAGCAATGTCACTTATGAGTTTACAGTCAATCAAAGGGGTGGAATTTGGTGCAGGATTTTCTTATGCTAACTATTCTGGTTCTTTAATTCATGATGCTATATATTATTCAAAAAATAAAGGTTATTACAGAAAAACAAATAATGCAGGTGGCATAGAGGGCGGCGTAACAAACGGAAATAAAATAATAATAAGAGCAGTAGTAAAACCGATTTCAACTTTAAGAAAAGGTATAGATTCAGTTAATATAAAAACAAAGCTAAAAAGCAGGACTGTATATGAACGTTCTGATGTGTGCGTAGTTCCTGCAGCATCTGTTATTGCGGAAAATCTTGTAGCAATTGAAATAACAAATGCTCTCATGGAACATATCGGGTGTGTTGAGTTGGGTTTAATGAAAAAAAATTATAAAAGTTATTTAAGACATATAAGAAATTATTAAATTAATATCATGAAAAATATTGTATTGATTGGATTTATGGGGAGTGGAAAAACAGTTATTGCAAGACAATTATCAAAAATTTTGAAAAGGAAGATAATAGATACAGATAAAATAATAGAAAAAAGACAGAAAAAAAAGATAAAAGAAATATTCAAGTTATATGGAGAAAAATTTTTTAGGAAAGTTGAAACAGATGCAGTTAAATATGCCGGAATGCAAAAAAATAAAATAATAGCCACTGGTGGTGGAGTTGTAATAAAGCCACAAAATATAAAAATATTAAAGAAAAATGGTATTATTGTTTATTTAAAAAACACATTTGAAACATCATGCAAACGACTTAAAAATAAAAAGGATAGACCTCTATTTAAAATCAATAATTTAAAAGAGACACGTTTGCTTTTTAACAAGCGTTTGAAATTATACAAAAGAGCAGCGGATATAATTATAAAAACTGATAATAAAAGTATAGAAAGAGTTACTAATGAAATTATCAAAAAACTGGATAAATATAAAATATGCAAGCAAAAATAAAAGTTAGATTAAAACAAAACAGTTATGATATTATTGTTGGAATAAATATTATCAATAGGACAGGAGATTTAGTAAAATCTCTTATAAAAGGAAAAAGAATTTTAATAGTCAGCAATAAAAAAGTATTTAAACTATATGGGAAGATTTTATTGCAATCACTCAAAAAATATTATGATTGTAGTGTTTTCTTAATTGGTGATGGGGAAAAATATAAAAATATACATACATTACTTTCTATTCTTAACAAATGTGCAAAGATAAGACTTGATAGGAATTGTGGTATTGCTGCGCTTGGTGGCGGTGTTATCGGTGATGTAGCAGGATTTGCAGCTGCCACTTATATGCGTGGAATAAATTTAATACATATACCAACTTCACTGGTTGCACAGGCAGATAGTTCCATAGGGGGCAAGACGGGTATTGATCTTAATGCTGGAAAAAATTTAGTAGGTTCTTTTTATCAGCCAAAAATTGTAATTACAGATATAAGTGTATTATCAACTCTTCCTGAAATTGAATTTAAAAATGGCCTTACAGAGGTGATAAAATACGGGATAATCATGGATGCTCCTTTTTTTTATTTTTTAAAGAAAAATATAGATAAAATCAAGAAAAGAGATAAAAAAGTTCTGTTTTATATGGTGAAAAAATCAATTCAAAATAAAGTTAAAATTGTTGAAAAAGATGAGAAAGAAACAAGTGGTTTAAGGGCTATATTAAATTATGGGCATACTATTGGACATGCCATAGAATCAGCAGGTGGTTATAAATTATATAAACATGGAGAGGCAGTTGCTATTGGCATATATATTGCTGCTTTGATTGCTTATAAAATGAAAATATGTTCAAAAACAACATATATAGAGCAAAAACAAATATTAAAATTATTTAATTTAATTAAACCTTTAAAAAAAATAAAAATCAGTGATATTTTAAAAAAAATAATAATTGATAAAAAAGCAATAAATGATAAAATAAGATTTATCTTGACAAAGAAAATTGGCTATGTTAGTTTTATAAAAAATATTGATTTGAATTTAATTAAAAAAGGATTAGAAGAATATAATAAGCATTTTTTTAATGAAAAAGATACAAAAGACTAGGAGGATTGATTATAATGCCCGGGGATCCTGCTTTGTCGGCAGAAATAGAAGAATTGAAAAAAAAATTATCTCAAAATCCAGATTCTTTAATATTTGTGCCACTTGCGGATGCTTATAGAAAAGCCGGGTTATATGATGAGGCAATAGAAGTATGTAAGAAAGGGTTGGAAAAACACCCTACATATACTTCTGCTAGAGTTGTTCTTGGTAGAGTTTACATAGAGAAGAATAAATTTGATGAAGCTATTCAAGAACTTAAAAAAGTAGAATCTGTTGATTCTGATAATATAATGGTTCATACCATGCTTGGCAATATGTATCTCAAAAAAAAAATGTATGCAGAAGCAGTTGAACAATTTCAACGAGTTCTTTCACTAAATCCAGAGGATATTGAAATACAGGAGAAGTTAAAAGAAGCACTTTCTGCAAAGCAGGAAATTACAAAACCAGTTGAGAAAGAAGAAAAAAAAGAACAGATAAATTCTTCTGAAAAACAAGGAAAGATAGTTGAAAAACCTCAAATAGATATTCAGAAGAGTTTAAAAGCCGCTGAATTATATACCAAGAAGGAAGATTTTGAAAAAGCAATAGAGGTATATAAAGAATTACTTGATTTGGATCCTGAGAATATTGTGGTTCAACAACGTTTAAGAGAAGTATATGATCTTCAGGATAAAAAATTAAGAAAAGCCAAAGAAAAACCAGAAATAAAAGAAGAAGAAAAAATTATATCTTCTGATAAAATAACGACAGAAGATATACTGGATGTGATGAAGGAAGCTGTTGAATCTGATAGAGTTGATGAAGAAGAAAAGCCACGAAAAGAAGAACAATTACAGGCAGAATTAAAATCAGAAAAACCACAGGAAACAAAACATATAACATTGAGTAAGGATAAAGCAGAGGCGATAGAAAAAGTATTAAACGTTTTGAAAGAAGTAGAAGGTGTTATTGGTAGCTTTTTTTTACTCAGGGATGGTAGTATAATTGCCAGTGTGTTACCGCCTTCTGTAAATGCAAATGAGATAGGAAAACATATAGCATCAATAGTTGAAAAAACTGAAAAATCAGTTCAGAATATGAACCAAGGCAAGTTAAATCAGGTTGTAATTTCTTCTGAAAGCGGTCAATTGCTTTTTACGGAAGTAATGACAGGCGTACTTTTTATGATAGGTAATGAAGCCATAAACGTTGGAAAAATGCGTTTGATTCTTAAAGATATAATAGATGATATAAAAAAGGTACTTTCATAGGAGTAGAGAATAAATGGATTTTAAAACAGTTTTAAAAAGAATTGTTGAAAATGTAGATGGTGCAATCGGAGCAGGTGTTATCGGAGAAGATGGTATTGCAATAGATCAATATTCCACTAAACCGGATTTTGATATATCAGCTGCTGGAGCAGAGTATTCTACCATTATAAGTAGTGCTAAAAAAGCATCTCAGAGTTTTGGTCTTGGTAAAACAAACGAAGTTTTAATATCAACTGAAAAAGCAACCATGATAATGATGGTTCTTGGCAAAAGTTATTTTGTAACTCTTGCTTTAAATCTGGATGGAAATCTTGGACGCGGAAGATTAGAACTTAAAAAAGCCATCCCGGAATTAGAAAAGTTATTATAAATGTTTTTAAGGGTTTTAAAAAGGACATTTTGGCAATTCTATGATAATCTTTTCAAAGGGATATTAATAAATTTTCTTTTTTTTCTAATAATTCTATGTGTTTTTATAATTTTTTTTATGCGTCTACAAAAATATGAAATGACCTTTTTAATCCTTTTTCTTATCTGGCATATTATATCTCCTGGGATTATTTATTATTTTTCAAAGATAATAACTTTTAAAGAATATAAAAATATGTTCAAAGAAATTTTGGAAGGTATAATAAAGTATTTTTTGCAGAGTATTATAGTATTTATTATTAATATTGGTTTCTTATTTTTGTTTTTTCTTGTTTATAATTTTTATAGACAGTTAAACACAGTTAAAATTATTTCACTAATACTTGCTGGTATAAGTGTTTGGATTGCATTAGTATTTTTATTAATGCAAATTTATCTGTTACCTATTTTAGTTTTGGATGAGAAAAAAAGAATTTTTGTTTCATATAAAAAGGCGGCTATTATGGTTTTATCTGCTCCTTTTTCAAGTATTTTTTGTTTAATTTTAGTATCTTATTTACTTTTATTATTTTATCCTTTATTTGGTTTAATATACGGTTCTCAGATTCCTATTGTTTCTGCTATTATTTCGCTTTTTCCTATTTTTTTAATGCCTTTTTTATCTTTTATTGTTATAATATTATTGCAGATTAATTCAACTTTAATAATTTATGAGAAACATAATATTATGCCGGATTTGAAAGAACAGTGGGAACAGAAAAATATGTCAAATTTTTTCAGACCATGGGAGAATAAATGATAGTTAGAAGATTTTCAAACAAAAATATAAATATAAAATCTAAAAAAATTATTTATATTTTATTTTTTATAATTGTTTGCGTTATCATACTTACAAAAAGCATTTATAATTATTTTGAAATGAAATGCCGATACGATTCAATAAATAATGAGATTAAAGAATTGAAAGAAGAAAATATTAAATTGCAATCAAGAATTGAAAAACTTTATGATGATAGAGAATATATAGAAAAAGTTGCACGCGAGCAGTTAAATCTTGTAAAAGACGGGGAAACTGTTTATATATTCACAAATGATTGATTTTTTATTATAAACTGATTAAGGCGATATAAAAAATAGGAGGTAAATCATGAATAGAATATCAATGATTATTTCTATTTTAATATTATTATTTATTTATCACTGTGCAACCAGCGGTGTGAAAGTTGGTGATATAGCAAAGATAAAGGTAATGCCTGAGGTGCTGAAAGTAAAAGTTGGCAAATCAATTGAAATGAAAGCGGTTGGTCTTACAAAAGATGGAAAAGAAATAGAAATTTATCCAGTTTGGGAAGTAAATGAAAAGGATGTAAAAATTGGAATATTAAGTAAAACATCAGGGGATAAAGTAAAATTTATAGGAAAATCAGCAGGTATTGCAAGAGTAATTGTTACTACTGGAAATATTGCAAGACAAGTAAAGATAACAGTGGAGAAGTAATAAAAATAGTAAATATAGTTTAAGTTTATTTGCCTAATATTTTTTATCTAAAATTTTTTAAACAAAAAAGCCCGCATTGCTGCGGGCTTTTTTGTTTCTGGTTGCGGGGGTTGGATTTGAACCAACGACCTCTGGGTTATGAGCCCAACGAGCTACCGCTGCTCCACCCCGCGTCCTTTATAATAATAGAAAAAATTGTAAAACAATATTTCATAATTAGGTCATGATATTAATTATTTTCTAATCTATTAAGAGCAAAAATAAACCCGTAATGCCGAAGGCATTTTATGGGTTGGTGCCGGGAGCCGGACTTGAACCGGCATGGACTTTCGTCCCGTGGATTTTAAGTCCACTACGTCTACCATTTCGTCATCCCGGCAATTTTTAAGTAAAACATATTATGCAATATAAATAGTTAAAAGTCAATACTTGGTTGAAATTTTTATATGATATTGTTAAATTTTCTTTATGTTATAATATTTAAAAAATATATATTCAGGAGGTCAAGCATGGCAGTAAAAATGGAAAAGATTTCTCTATCAACAAAAGGATTTAATGATATGAAAGATATAACAGATAGAGTTGAATTATTGATTGAAAAGAGCGGAATAAATGATGGGATTGTAACAATTTTTGTACCTGGTTCTACAGGTGGTCTTACTACGATAGAATATGAATCGGGTTTGATGCAGGATTTTCCTGATTTAATGGAAAAATTAGTGCCTTATAAAGCACATTATGAACATGATGCAACATGGGGCGATGCAAATGGCGCTTCTCATTTACGGGCTGCTCTAATTGGACCTTCTCTCACTGTTCCTTTTAAAAATAAAAAAATGACACTCGGCACCTGGCAGCAGATAATTTTTGTGGATTTTGATACCCATAGTAGGAATAGAAATATAGTGGTGCAGATAATTGGAGAGTAAATATAATTAATAATTTTTAATTGTTACTTGTTGGTTGAAGAAATAGACAAGAATTATAATTTTGTAAAATATAGATAGATTATGAAGTTTATAAAACATTATAATTAAGTCAAAATAAAAATCCATAAATATAGCATTACTACTTTTAAAATATTATTGAACGTTTTTTGTAAGTATTTTTGAACTATATATTAAAAAAATATCCCTTGAATCTTTGTTATAATATTATTATAATATATATACTCATAAGTTTGTGAAATGATTTCACAAGGAATGGACAGATATTTATTATAAGAAATAATAATAAAATATCAAATTTTTTCTAATTAATAATCTTAACTGTCCGTCCATTAATTTTTATTATGAAAGGATAATAAATTTTGCAAATGAATAAATTTATAAATATTGCAAAGAAGAGTATTTTCAATATAAATCCATATGTACCGGGAAAACCAATTGAAGAGGTTGAACGGGAATATAAAATAAAAAATATAATTAAACTTGCTTCAAATGAAAATCCTTTAGGACCTTCAAAGCTTGCTATTGCAGCTATGAAGAAAAAAATAAAAGAAGTAAATCTTTATCCTGATAGTTCAGTTTTTTATTTAAGAAATACATTATCAAAATATTTAAATGTTCCTGCTAATATGCTAATGTTTGGTAATGGTTCAAATGAATTGGAGCAATTAATAGCTGAGACATTTGTTAATCCAGGTGAAGAAGTATTATTTTCTGAGCTCTCTTTTGTTGTTTATCCAATAGTTACTGAAATTGTATCAGGCCATGCAGTTGTTGTACCACACAAAAATTTCAAACATGATATTGATGGATTTATAGATAGATTATCTGATAAAACTAAACTTGTTTTTTTATGCAATCCCAATAATCCAACAGGAACAATAATTACAAAAAAAGAATTTGAAAGATTTATGAAATATGTAAATCATAGAATAATTGTTGTGTTGGATGAAGCTTATTCTGAATATGCTAGATCTCCTGAATATCCGAATGGTATTAAATACTTAAAAAGATATTCCAATCTTATAGTGTTACGGACTTTTTCAAAAATCTATGGACTGGCAGGCCTTAGAATTGGTTATGGAATTGCTGATAAGGATATTGTGGATTTAATAGACCGTGTTAGACCACCATTTAATGTCAATTTGCTTGCACAATATGCGGCAGAAGCTGCTTTAAAGGATAAAAAACATATAAAAAATACATTGAAAACAAATAATGCAGGTAAAAAATTTCTTTACAGATTATTTAAAAGATTAAACATTGATTTTATTAAAACATACGCCAATTTTATTTTTGTGAAATTTAATAGAAGCAGTATGGAAATTTTTAAAAAATTACTTGAAAAAGGTGTTATAATAAGACCGCAGCAAGAAAATTATGCTAGAATTACAATAGGAACCAAAAAAGATAATTTAAAGCTGGCAAAAGCACTAAAAGAAATCGCCGAATGTTAAATTTATGAATCGTTACATCTTAGGAATTGAGATTTTTGTGTTTAATAGAAATAAGTTAATAGATTTATAAATGCGAAGATTTGAAAATTTAAAAATTTGATTTAGGAGGATGAAATGATTATAGTGATGAAATCTGGAAGTACAAAAAAACAAATTGAACATGTGGCTGAAAAGATAAAAGAATATAAATTGATTCCGCATATTTCAAAAGGCAAAGAAACAACAATAATAGGGGTTATAGGAGATGAACGTATTCTTCAGAATGTTCCCCTTGAGAGTTTACCCGGCGTTGAGAAGGTCATGCAGATTTTAAAACCATATAAACTTGCCAGTAGGGAATTTAAAAAAGAAAATTCAGTAATTGATGTTTCTGGAGTGAAAGTAGGAGCAAAGAAGGTTGTTTTAATTGCTGGACCATGTTCAGTTGAAAGTGAGAAACAACTTTTTCAAACGGCAAAAGCAGTAAAAGAAGCAGGTGTGGATATGTTGCGTGGTGGTGCTTTTAAGCCTAGGACTTCGCCTTATGCTTTTCAGGGGATGGGAGAGGATGGTTTAAAAATTCTTGCTGCTGCCAGAGAAAAATTTGGTCTTCCCATTGTGACAGAAGTTTTAGATACAAGACATGTTGAACTTGTTAATAAATACGCTGATTGTTTTCAGATAGGTGCAAGAAATATGCAGAATTTTGAATTATTAAAAGAAGTAGGAAGAACAAATAAACCGGTGCTTTTAAAACGTGGTTTAATGTCTACAATTAATGAATGGTTAATGTCTGCCGAATATATTTTAAGCAATGGCAATATGAACGTTATTTTGTGTGAAAGAGGTATAAGAACTTTTGAAACAGCTACAAGAAATACTTTAGATATTTCAGCTGTCCCAATGGTAAAAACACTCACCCATCTTCCTGTTGTTGTAGATCCATCTCATGGCACAGGAAAAAAGCATATAATTGATTCAATGTCAAGAGCAGCTGTTGCTGCTGGAGCAGACGGATTATTGATTGAGGTTCATCCAAAACCAGAAGAAGCATTATCTGATGGCGACCAATCACTGTTGCCTATTGAATATGCAAAACTTGTTATATCATTAAAAAAAGTTGCAAAAGCTATAAATAGAATAATTTAAGGAGAAAAATGAGATTAAGTAAAATTAAGACAGTTGCTATCATAGGTATGGGATTCATGGGCGGCAGCCTGGGTGCCTTGTTGTTGCAGAAAAAGATTTGTAAAAATGTCGTAGGTATTGGTAGGAATATGAAAAAACTAAAAATAGCTTTAAAAAAGAAAGCTGCCACTTCAGTCACAACTGATTTGAAAAAAGGTGTTGAAAATGCTGATATCATAATAATTTCTTTGCCTGTTAATTTAATACCTTTTGCTTTTTTAAAGATAAAACCGTATTTAACAAAAGATACAATTGTCACTGATATGGGAAGTGTTAAAGGATTAATTGTTGAAAAGATAAGTAGGATTGATCATGGAAATAATTTTGTAGGTTCTCATCCAATGGTGGGCTCTGAAAAATCCGGGATAAAAAATATTATCCCAGAAATTTTTAATGGTGGGACTTGTATTATAACACCACATAAAAATACTGATAAAAAAAAGATGTTGATTGTTGAGAAATTTTGGAAACTTACTGGCATGCAGATAGTTAAAATGGATGCAAAACTACATGATAGATATATCTCAAGAATAAGTCATTTTCCTCATATAATGGCTTTTATTATTACAAATATGGCTTCCAAGATTATTAAAAAAAATAAAAACATTGTAGGGCGAGGCTTTAAAGATATTACAAGAATTGCAGCATCTGATGAGGATATATGGACTGATATTTTTATTTCAAATAAAAATGAAATTTTAAAAGATATTGATGTTGCAATTGAAGAATTGGACGCTTTATCTCAGATGATTTATTTGAACAAGGAGAAAGAATTGAAAAATTATATTTTAAATGCCAGAAAATTAAGAGAGAGGATATAAATTGAAAAAAATACATATATCTCCTGTTTCAGGTTGTATAAAAAAAATAACGGTTCAGGGTGATAAGTCAATATCACACAGAGCGGTTATAATTGGTTCCCTTGCAAAAGGAATTACAAAAATATACAATTTTTTGGAAGCAGAAGATACATTAAATACAGTTAAAATTTATAAACAGATGGGTGTCAGAATAGAAAAAAAAGGCGCGATATATTATATTCATGGTAATGGTCTTTTTTCTCTGCACGAACCCAAAAATGAATTATATGTTGGCAATTCAGGAACTGCAATAAGATTGACACTCGGAGTTTTAGCAGCTCAGAATTTCAGAGCATCAATAACAGGAGATGCCCAGATAGTGAAAAGACCCATGAACAGGGTAATAAAACCGCTGTCTGAAATGGGAGCACGTTTTGAAAGCAATAATGGTTTTGCGCCTGTAATTGTTCATGGTGGTTCTTTAAAAGGAATAAAATATAAAATGGAAATCCCAAGTGCCCAAGTGAAATCAGCTATTATTCTTGCTGCTTTACATGCAAATGGACCTACAGAGATTATTGAGGATATAAAATCAAGAGATCATACAGAGCGAATGCTAAAACATTTTGGTGCTAAAATAAAGATCAATAATAAAAAGATAATGGTAATTCCTGGCGGTTTTAAAGCAAATACAGTTTATGTTCCAGGCGATATTTCATCTGCAGCATATTTCATCGCTGCTGGTGCTATTTTAAAGAATTCTGAATTAACCGTACTTGATGTTGGATTGAATCCAACAAGAACGGGAATAATTGATGTTTTAAAAAAGATGGGGGCTAAAATAAGTATAAAAAATAAAAAAATTAAAAATAATGAACCTTTAGGTAATATTGTAATAAGATCTTCAAAATTAAAAGGTATTGTCATAAAAGGCAATATTATACCCAGAGTTATTGATGAAATTCCTATAATTTCTATTTTGGCAGCTTTTGCAAATGGAAGAACAATTATTTCAGATGCAGAAGAACTCAGGGTTAAAGAGACTGATAGGATTTTTACAATTGTAAGAAATCTTAAAAGATTGGGTGTTAAAGTAGAAGAAAGAAAAGATGGTATGATAATTCATGGTAATGGTGGTAAACCATTTAAATATGTTGATATAGATTCTTTTGGAGACCATAGGATTGCAATGGCATTTTCTATTGCTGCACTTGTCAGTGATAACGGACTTTTAATTAAAGATACAGAATGTGTAAATACATCTTTTCCGGGTTTCTTTGATATTATAAGAGAATTGAAGAAATGAGAAAGTTTATTAATAAGATAATGTTTTTTATAATAATATGGGTTGGAAGATTTATCTGCATTATTTTTTTTAAATTATTTTACTTTTTAAAAGTAAAAAATAAAAAATATATACCCAAAGATGGCGGTTTGATTATCGTAGCTAATCATTCAAGTTTTTATGATCCACCTTTAATTGGATGTGCCATTTTAAATAGAAATTTAAAATTCATGGCCCGTGATACTTTATTCAAACCCATCTGGGGACAATTTTTAAAATGGATGGGAGCATTTCCTATTAAACGAGGAGTGGTAGACAGGACTGCATATAATACATTAATTAATTATATAAAAAATGGAGAAGCGGTTGTTTTTTTTCCTGAAGGCACGAGAAATACCGATGGAGTCATAAAAGAGGGTAAACCTGGAACAGGAATGCTTATATATAATTCAAAGGCTAGAGTTTTACCGGTATATATTCATAACTCATGGAAAGCATGGCCTAGAGGCAAGTTTCCAAGATTGTTTGTTCCTGTTACTGTTGATTTTGGCAATGTAATGGATTTTACCGAATATTTTTCAAAGGAACCATCCAAAGAATTATATATTGAAATTACAGAAAAGGTCATTGAAAGATTAAGAGATATGCAAAAAAATATTATTTAAATGAGGTAGATACAAAATGAAAATTATTATTGCAAAAAATGCAGGATTTTGCTTTGGAGTGCAGAGAGCAATTGATATGATAAATGATTTACCTAATAAATATCCGGATAAAAAAATTTATTTATTCAGGGAGATAATTCATAATTCGCAAGAAGTTAAAAGACTGCAAGAAAAAGGAATGCATATTATATATGATTTGAATAAAATAGAAAATGATTCAATTGTAGTGGTTAGTACCCATGGTATAACTCCGGATGAACTGGAAATTTTAAAAAAAAGAAAGATAATTTTAGTTGACACAACCTGTCCCTATGTGAAAAAAATTCATAATATTGCAGAATATCTATCTAGTAATAATTATGATATATTGATAATTGGAGATAAACATCATCTTGAAGTAAGGGGTATTATTGGATATTGTCATGGACGAAGTAAAGTGGCAAGTTCTTTTTCTGAGATAAAAAATATGAAATTGGGTAATAAGATTGGTATTATTGCACAGACAACTCAGAATATTGATAATTACAAAAAGATTATTTTTAATATAATAGATAAATTGTTTATAAAAACAAAACAGATGGAAATCAGAATTTTTAATACAATATGTGATGCAACATATAACAGACAGAAAGAAACAATAAAAATTGCCAAAAAATCAGATGTTGTTATTATTATTGGTGGCCGGAACAGTGCAAATACAAAAAGATTATATGAATTGAGTAAAAATATACTTAAAAGTGTTTATTTGATTAAAAATGCATCTGAAATAAAAAAGAGATGGTTTACAAATAAAAAGATTATTGGTATCAGTGCTGGGGCTTCAACCCCTCACTGGATAATACAGGATGTTATAAAAAAGATAAAGGAGTTAAATGTTTGATGGAAGATTTTAATTATATTTTAAAAGAAGGAAGTATAGTTAAAGGGAAAGTTATAAAGAAAACAGAAGACCAAATATATTTAGATATTGGTTATAAGAAAGAAGGTATTATACCAAAGGAAGAAGTTGTAAAATATAATTATTTACAAAATGTTCAAGTAGGAGATGAAGTAGAGGTTTTTATTAAAAAGATGGACAAAAATCTTGATTATATTTTACTTTCAAAGATAATCGCTGATAAGAAAAATGTTTTCAATAGAGTGAAGAAAGCATATAAGGATAATATTCCAATAGAGGCTACTGTTATTAAAATGGTGAAGAGTGGTTTTATTGTTGATTTCGGTGTAAATGTTACAGGTTTTTTACCCATGTCTCATTCTAAGGCATATGGGAAGGATTTAACTGGACAAAAATTACAATTCAAAATTATAACACTTGAGGAAGATAAAAAAAATATTGTGGTATCTTATAAAGAGTATTTTGATGAAAAAGTAAAGAAAGAACAAGAGAAAATAAATAAGATTTTTCCTGCAGGAGAAAAGGTAAAAGTTACAATAACCGATTTAAAGGAAAATGGTATTGAAATAATAAAAGATGATATGACAGTTTTTATACCGGTGCAAGAATTATCATATAGAAGATATATTAATGTTCCTGAAATTTTTAAAGTAAATGAAGAAATAGAAACTCTTGTACTTTCAAATGAAAAGGGTGAGATAAAATTAAGTGTTAAAAGAAATTTTCCAAATCCTTTTGAAATTTTCCAAAAAGAAAAAAAACAAGGAGACAAAGTTAAAATAAAAATATTAGAAATTACTAAAGATGGAGCCTATGTAGATGTGGATGGTGTTGTTGATGGGTTTTTACCAGTTGGAGAAATATCATATTACCGAAGAATAAAAAATATAGAAGAAGTTTATAAAAAGGGCGACATATCAGATGCAGTTATTATAAAAATGGATGAAAATCAAAATCTGGTGATTGTCAGTGTTAAACGTCTTGAAAAAAATCCTTGGCATAATATAGAAGAGAGATATCCTGTTGGAGCGAGAGTTGTTGGGAAAATTAAAGATATTATTGAAGGTGAAGGAGTTTTAATAGAATTGGAAGAAAATTTTGACGCATTTATGCATATTTCAAATATTTCATGGTTTAGTTTTGCATCAATTTCAGATGTTTTAAAACCAGGTGATAAAAAGGAATTTAAAATTTTGGGTTTTGATAAAAATAAATACAGAATATTACTCGGTTTAAAACAACTATCGCCTTCTCCGTGGAGTAGTTTTATAAATAAATACAAAGAAGGTAGTTTTATTGATGTAAAAATAACAGATATTGAAGATAGCTATATAATCTGTCAGATAGTGGAAGGTGTTTTAGGAAGAATTTTTATAAAAAACAAATCAAAGGTTAAATATAAAAAAGGCGATATTATAAATGTTAAGATAACAAAGATTGATAGAGAACAAAAAAAGGTAGTATTATTTGCAAAGGATATTGAGATAACGGAAGAAAAAAAACAGCTGGACGAATATATAAAATCACACGAGCATACATTTAAAATGGATGATATTGCAAATTTTGACAATGTGAAAAAAGAGGAACAAAAATGAAAAAAATTCCAGTTCCAACTATTAATAGATTATCTATATATTTGAAATGTTTTAATGAACTTCTGGATTCTGGAATTACGCATGTCTCTTCTGAAAAAATTGCAAAAATTATTGGTTTGAATTCTGCGCAGGTTAGAAAAGACCTTGCATTTTTTGGAAAATTTGGTAGACGAGGTTTTGGTTATAATGTAAGTTATTTAAAAGAAAACATAACAAAAATTCTTGGTACACATAAAAAATGGAAAATTTGTGTGATTGGGGCAGGTAATCTTGGGAGGGCTCTCACTATGTATAATGGATTTTTAAACAGAGGATTTAATGTAGTTGCCTGTTTTGATACAGATCCAGCAAAAATTGGATGGGAAATTGATGGAATTAAAATTTATAGTATGGAAGAAATTGAAAAAATAATTAAAAAAGAAAAAATAGAGATTGCTATTATAACAGCTCCTTCAACAGCTCTATCTGATATAATGACTGTTTTAAAGAAAACAAATATTAAAGGTGTTTTAAATTTTGCAGGTAAACATATTTTACCTCAAGAAAAAATTATGATAAGAAACGTTGATTTAGCTTTAGAACTAGAACAGTTAACTTTTTTGATTTCAAATAGAGAAAAAATAAAATTGGAGGAAAAAAGTGGAAAAGATACAAATAATATATAGAGGGGAAAAAAAGGAAATAGATAAAGATATCTGTATAATTGAATTTTTGAAACAAAATAAAGGAGATCTTGCTGAGACCATAGTAGTTAAAATAGGGGAAAAATTATATGATTTAACATCAGCGATAAAAGATTCAGGAGAGTTAAAAGAAATTACATTTTCCGATTCAGAAGGGAAAGGGGAATATTGGCACAGCACAGCACATGTAATGGCTGCAGCTGTAAAAAGATTATTTCCAGATGTTAAAGTCACGATAGGACCTGCCATAGAAGAGGGATTTTATTATGATTTTGATAGAGACAAGCCATTTACCGATGATGATCTTATTATAATTGAAAAAGAAATGCAAAAAATAATAGATGAGGAGAAAGATTTTATCAGAGAAGAGATGAAAAAAAACGAAGCAATAGATTTATTTAAAAAAGCGGGTGAGAATTATAAGATAGAGATAATAAATGAAATACCCGATGAAAATGTCAGTATTTACAGAACAGGAGATTTTATAGATCTCTGTAGGGGTCCACATATAACAAATACGAAAAAAATAAAAAGTTTTAAGTTGTTAAAAGTTGCAGGAGCTTATTGGCGTGGTGATGAGAAAAATAAAATGTTACAAAGAATATATGGTATATCATTCCCAAAAAAAGAAATGCTAGATGAATATTTAAAAAGAATAGAAGAAGCAAAACAGAGGGATCACAGGAAACTTGGTAGAGAACTTGATCTGTTTTCAACGCATGATGAGTTTGGCCCTGGACTAATTTATTGGCATCCAAAAGGGTCAATAATAAGAAAAGAGATTGAGGATTTCTGGAAATCAGAACATATTAAACGGGGTTATGAGATTCTTTATACTCCGCATGTAGCAAAGATTGATTTGTGGCATAAATCAGGACATACTGGTTTTTATAAAGAATATATGTATCCTCCCATGCAGATGGATGAATTTGAATATTTGATAAAACCTATGAACTGTCCTTTTCATATACTTATATACAAAACAAGTATTAAAAGTTATAGAGACCTTCCTTTGCGTTGGGCAGAGCTAGGCACTGTCTATAGATATGAAAAGTCTGGAGTTTTACATGGATTGATGAGAGTCAGGGGATTTACACAAGATGATGCTCATATATTTATGATGGAAGAGCAACTCGAAACAGAACTTACCCAAATAATAGATATGATAATTTTTATGTTAAAAACATTTGGATTCAATGAATATGAAATTTATTTAAGTACAAGACCTGAAAAAGGATATATAGGAGAAAGAACAATATGGGATAAATCAGAGGCAATTCTTAAATCTGTTCTAAATAAAATGGGTTTGCAATATAATATTGATGAAGGTGGTGGAGCTTTTTATGGCCCAAAAATAGATATAAAAATAAAAGATGCTTTGAATCGTACATGGCAATGTTCAACAGTTCAAGTTGATTTTAATCTGCCAGAAAGATTTGATGTTAATTATATAGGAAAGGATGGCAAAGAACACAGAGTTGTAATGATTCATAGAGCTTTGCTTGGTTCTTTTGAAAGATTTTTTGGAGTTTTAATTGAACATTACAAAGGTGCATTTCCAGTATGGTTGTCTCCAATACAACTTAAGATACTTACAATAAATGAAAAAGTGTTTTCATTTGCAGAATCAATATATAAAAAATATAAAGAAGCAGGTATAAGAATTACTTTAGATAATGATAATGAAAAGTTAGGAGCAAAAATAAGAAAGGCAACTCTTGAAAAGGTTCCTTATATGTTCATAATTGGAGAAAAAGAAGTAGAAACAAAAACTATATCTTTACGTTTGCGAACAGGACAAGAGACAAAAGCGGTAAATCCGTATGTTTTTTTAGAGAATATTTTAAAAAAAATAAAAAACAGAGAAATTGAAATCTAAATAAAGGAAGGAAAAGTTGATAAAGAAAAAAACAATATTTACATGTATGAACTGCGGATACAATTCTTTTAAATGGCTTGGTAAATGTCCATCCTGTGGAGAGTATAATACATTCACAGAAGAAGAGATATTTGACAGGAAAGATAGTGACACATACAGACATTTTGATAAAACCTTTTTATCCCCTCTGCCTGATATAAAAAAAGATGAGGAAGAAAGATTGAAAACCGGCATTTCCGAAGTTGATCGTGTTTTTGGTGGTGGTATTGTTAAAGGCTCTATTTCACTGATTGGAGGGGAACCAGGTGCTGGCAAATCAACTCTTGCTTTGACCATTGCAGATAGGATTGCAAATACCGGAATAAAGGTTTTATATGTTTCAGCAGAAGAATCGGCAAATCAAATAAAAATGCGAGCGGATAGAATAAAGGCTAAATCAAAAATGCTACTCATTGCAATAGAGACAGTAATTGAAAATATTGCGAGTATTATAGATAAAGAAAAGCCAGGTTTGGTTATTGTTGATTCTATACAGACAGTATATAAACAGAGTGTGGATTCAGTGGCAGGCAGCATAAATCAGGTACGGGAAAGTTGTGCACACCTTCTTTATGTTGCAAAAACTACAAATATTCCGATTATAATA
>JAOAIN010000160.1 GCA_026414685.1 Candidatus Goldiibacteriota bacterium | reverse complement strand
GGGTAATATGAGAAAAATTGTTTTATCTATTTTTTTAATCTTTATTATTTTTTTCATTTCTTGTAGACATAAAGATACATATAAATTAAAAGATAAATATACTGATACACCCGCATATGGAGATGCAATAATAACAGCTTCAATAGGTGAGCCAGCCACATTAAATCCTGTGCTTGCTTCTGATTCTGCTTCTCATAACATAACCGGACTTGTGTTTAATGGCCTTGTGAAATTTGATAAGGATTTAAATATAATAGGTGATTTAGCAGAAAAATGGGACATATTGGATAATGGCAAAGTTATTATTTTTTATTTAAAAAAAGGGGTAAAATGGCATGATGGAGTAGAATTCACAGCAAAAGATGTGAAATTTACCTATGACTCATTTATGAATCCAATGACTAAAACAGCTTACAGGAGTTTGTTTGAGCCAATAAAAAGCGTTGAAATAATAGATGATTATAAAATTAAAGTAACATATAAATATGTTTTTGCACCAGCGTTACAATACTGGGGCACTGAAATAATCCCATATCATTTATTGCATGATAAAGATATAAATACAGCAGAATTTAATAGAAAGCCAATTGGTACAGGACCATACAGATTTTTAAGGTGGATAACTGCTGATAGAATTGAACTCATTGCAAATGAAAATTATTTTGATGGAAAACCATATATTGCAAAATATATTTATAGGATTATTCCGGATCAGAGTGTTCAGTTCATGGAAATGATTTCAGGCGGTATTGATACTATGGAATTGAATTCAGAACTTTATACAACACGAGCAGAGACAGATAAATTTAAAAAGAATTTTAATAAATTCAAAATAACCGGTTTCAGTTATGTTTATTTTGGGTTTAATTTACAGAATGAATTATTCAAAGATAAAAAGGTAAGAAAGGCAATAAATTATGCAATAAATAAAGATGAAATAATACAAGGGGTAAAGAAAGGTCTTGCAGTAAGAACAACTGGACCCTATATCCCTGGGACATGGGCATACAATACAGAGCCTGATGTAGAGAAATATGATTATGATCCTGAAAAGGCTAAGAAATTATTAGCAGATGCAGGATGGGTTCTGGGAAAAGATGGGATACTCTATAAACAAGGTAAAAAATTTGAATTTACAATCATAACCAACCAGGGTAATAAAGAAAGGGAAGAAATAGCTACCATAATACAGCAACAGTTATTAAAAATTGGAATTAAAGCAGAGATAAGAATACTTGCATGGAATATATTGATTACGGAATTCATAGATAAAAAGAAATTTGATGCAATTGTTCTTGGTTGGGGGACAGGGCTTGACCCGGATAATTATGATACATGGCATTCATCAAAAACAAAAGAAGGTGAATTTAATTTTATCTCATATAAAAATTCAGAGGTGGATAGATTACTGATAGAAGGCAGGACAACTTTTGATATAAAAAAAAGAGCTGCAGCATATAAAAGGATTCATAAAATAATAGCAGATGACTCGCCATATGTTTTTTTATATTCGCCATATGGATTACCTGCCGTTCATAAGAGATTCCATGGTATTGTTCCTGCGCCGGCTGGTATCAGTTATAATTTTACAAAATGGTATGTGCCACAGGAATTAATAAAATATAAATTTCTGGATAAATAAATGAAAGAATTTATTTTGTCTTTTATACCAATATTTGTGGCAATGGATGCAATAGGCATACTTCCCATATATATTTCTCTGACAAAATCATTTTCTGCAGAAAAGAAAAAAAATATACTCTATAAGTCACTGATAACAGCATTTTTAGTGGCTATTTTTTTTATTTTTATAGGTAAAAGCATTTTTTCAATAATTGGAATTACCATTAATGATTTTTTAATTGCTGGCGGCATAGTGTTATTCTGTATTTCAATCATGGATATTTTAAAACAGGAAAAAAAGCCACCCATTAATGATGAAATAGGTGTTGTGCCTCTTGGAACTCCACTTATAACAGGACCTGCTGTTTTAACCACTTCACTTATTCTAATTGACCAGTATGGAATAATTCCAACAATTACATCAATAATTGTTAATATTATATTAACTGGTATAATTTTTCATTTTTCAGATTTTTTAGTTAAATTAAT
>JAOAIN010000016.1 GCA_026414685.1 Candidatus Goldiibacteriota bacterium | reverse complement strand
TGGGGAGGAGTATTATATTCCACCTATACTTATGAAGATCAAGAGACAGATTTTAATACAATTGATGATATAGGTAAGTCCCAATTGAAATCACACATTACGAATTCAATATTTACAACAAATTCAAATATCATTTCATTTATGCCGATTAATTATAGATTCAGCAGAATGCGGTCATACGTTGAGGATAAATATAAAAACGATGCGTCCTATACAGACAATTTTACAAAAAGTGATAGTGATACATTGGAGCATAGTGGTGGTATTGGTTTTAATGCTATACCTGGATTTAATTTTTTAACCACTTCTGGTTATTATGATACACGTTTTACCTATTATGGTATATATGCTTATCAGACAAATAGACAAGAACGATTCATAGTAAAACCATCTGCAAACTGGAATGCTCCGAATCAGTTTTTATTCATACCGCTTGGTTCAAATACCTTTGATACCTGGATGGAACTGGAGGATATCAGAAAAGATTATTATGCGCCCTATTCTGTTACTCTTTCTGCATCATATTATGATATGTGGAAACAAAATATAGAGCAATATTACAGATGGAATGGAAATTATAATTTATGGATTTTCAATGTTAATCCTTCTTATGAATACAGATTTGAACAGGAACGTGGAAATTTAGATGGTGCATTTGAATATTATAAATACAGACTCAAAGCTTTTAATTATACAGATAAATTTCTTGTTTTAAGATATAGTATAACACCACAGATGAGTTTGCGTATAAATGATTTATGGATATTTGGCCCTGGTATTAATTATTCTGCCAATCATAATATGGATTATACTACAAGTATTTTAAAAACGAGTGGCCGTCTTGGATTTTCTACCGCTATCTTTTTGTCAAAAATTTTATCAATAATTCCTGATATTTCAGAATATTCTTTTAATATAGATATAACAGAGAATTATAACAGGATATATGATCCGGATTCTTTTGAAAAGTTTAACGCATTGACCTTTGAACGTAGATGGAATATTTTTTTATTCCAGATGCTGTATGATGAGAATGAGATGGAAATATTTGAAAAATTGTCATATAGTGGGACAATCAATTTTAATCACACGTTGCGAGTAAATGAAATTAGACTGGGAGATATATTTAGTTTCACCCCTTATGGAACTTATACAAAATCTAGGCCATCATCAGGACGGACTTTACTTTCACCATCAGAAACATATTATTTATCTTTATCAAATATACAGATTAAAAAAATTACAATACCAGGACTTGAATTTTTGATAAAAGATAAAACAATTTCTGCTAGTTATTCATATAACAGGACATTAAACAGAAATGCACTAAATTTAAATGAAATTTTCAGAGATTCAGAAACTCAAAGAGGCGAAATTACACTGTTTTTTGGAGAAACTGGTGTAGGAAAGGTAAATGGTAATATTAATTTTAATATAACAAATTCAAATACGAGAGAACGTTCGGTTTTGATGTGGGAAAATGTATATAAACCAGCTCTTAACCTGATATATTTATTAAAATTGGATAATCCAATTACATTATGGGACTGGTTACCCTTTGTAGGTGGAAAAGTTATAAAGTTTGAACAAAACATTAATCTATCTTCAAGTATAAGTGCAACAATACAGAATGGCCTAAGTGCAGGTAATGTAAGGAATTCAACAGGCAAGTATTCATTGATGTTAAATGGAGATTATGATGTTTTGCAGAACATTAAATCTTCTGCAAATATAATGTATTCTTATGTTAAAGATTATATAAATAACAATTTCACATATCATGAGTTAAGCATAGAAGCAAAAGTAACCATAGCATTTTAGGAGGAAATTATTGATGAGAAAGATTTTATTTTTATTGCTGGGTATATTGATTTTTGTTAATTTGTATTCAATACCACCTGGCATGCCGACTTCTGTTAATCTTACTTTTGATGGGAGCAAAATTATTATAAACTGGGTTTCACCAACAGCATCTGATATAATGCATTATACAATTTTAAGGGGAGATAATACAAATATAACTGAGACAACAGCAACATATATAACAAATACAGCAGGTAACGTTACAAGTTTTGTTGACACAACAGCTGATACTTTTTCTGCCTATTATTATCGTTTGATTGCAGTAAATACTCTAAATGAAAAGTCAAATCTCACAACAGCGGTTAAGACAAATCCAAGACCACCTGTTAATATTGATTTAACCCCTTATAATTCAAAGATTTTTCTTAAATGGACAAATGATTTCGCTGGCACTATTTCTGGTTATAATATCTATCGTTCTTCAACTGGTTTAAGTGGTTTTGGTTCTGCAATTGTTGTTTCAGGGAATCAATACATAGACACACAAGTTGTAAATGGTATTACATATTATTATAAAATAACAGCAGTTTACAACGGTGAAGGTGCTTTTTCGATCACAAAGACAGTAACTCCGTATGCAGCCCCCTTTGCACCTAAAAATCTATCTTCAACTGCATCTGGTTCTGATGTTATACTTACTTGGTCAGGTGCTGGTCTGCGTGGAACATATGATATAGCAGGTTATAACATTTACAGAGCAACTATGCCTGCTGGGCCTTTTACTCCTGTTACAGGGACACAACCAACAACTACAATAACAACATATACTGATTCGGGACTTATACAAGGGATGAGATATTATTATAAAGTTATAACTGTTGATATTTATTCAAATACATCAGCTGCTTCTTACTGCAGTGTTTTTGTGCCTGATGGTTTGATAAGCCCGCAAGCACTTACAATTACTGCATATACTTCAACCCGAGTGAATTTAACATGGCTTGCCAATGA
>JAOAIN010000093.1 GCA_026414685.1 Candidatus Goldiibacteriota bacterium | reverse complement strand
GCTTTTATTATATCCGGCACAAATTTAATATTATTACAAAGAGATGGAGATTATTTTATTTATGATATAAATATTAAAAAAATAATTTATAAATTAAATTTTATTGAAAGTTATACTAAATTTAAAGTTGAAGTTATTAATTTTCTTGATTTCAGTCCTGATGGTAAGTATATTTTATTTGAAACAACAAGCAAATATAAAGGAAGAAATAAAAAGAGTGTGGGGATATTGACGAAACCAGTCTTCAATTAGAACTAAAAATTTATCTTCATATGTAAAACAACCCATATTTCCCAAAATAAAATCAATGCAAGTATAACTAAAATGGCAATACCTACAAAAGATAGAATCTGATATGGTGCTTCATTATGTTTCATATCATTGAGCGGCTCGGAAAATATGGATTCGCGTACATTTTCTTTTTTCATTTTATAAAGTTTCCATAATTTAAAAAAATTGTTAAGTTTATCAACTACAAAATTGTGTATTAAGTTTATCCTGTTTAATAAAAATAATATCAATGCAACAGCAAAGATAAATATCAGGGTTATTAATCCGAAGCCAATATAAATAGCAATAAAGAAACTCATAATACATATCAAAACAAGAAGATTGGTATTTATGGTCATGGTTATTATTGAACGGATAAAAGCAATAAAAATAATTGCCGCGGGCAGGGAATAATTGTCAAATGCATGTAAAATTCTGTCTATCTTATATTGCAGAGTTCCATCTACTTCAAATACAAAACCATATAATAATGATATAATTGGAGCAAAGATTATGAGCCATAATAAAAATTCACCAATATAAAAGAGCACGCCGTCAATGATTTTAAATGCTTTTGTGTTATAAAGTGATTGTGCCATAATAATCACCTCCAAAAATTTTTTTTGTTAAAGAGCTTTTTTATTTATCATATACTCTATAATATTATAAAAGTCAAGTTTTTCAAAAAATTGGTTTCAAAATATGATTTTCTGTTTCAAAAAAAATAAAAAATATTGTAAATACAATAATATTATTTAAAAAATGTAAACGTTTAAAAACGTAAGATATTATGTGAGGTTTATAATAAATATAAATAAAAAAATTAGAAAGAATTTAATGGTTTTTATTCATATTTTCAGAACATATATTCCAAACATCCTTTTCAAACATATTTTCAAAACATAATTATAAATCTATAAATACTATTGACCAATATTTTATATTCTGTATAATAAAAAAAAATTTTTAGGAGGTTATATATGGGCAGCGTAAAAGAAATAGAAATTTTAAAACATCCAGAAGTAAACAAAGAAGGAGAAGGTGAATTTATATTTTCCGATAGATATTCAGTATTTGACTGGGGAGAGATGCCTGATCATATTGATAAAAAGGGGGCTGCTTTATGTGTCCTTTCTTCTTATTTTTTTCATCTGCTTGAAAAAAATTCAATAAAAACACATTTTATAGGACTTGTTGAAGATGGTAAAATAAAAAAATTCCCAGAACTTGAGTCATATTCAAATAAAATGCGTGTAAAACTTTTACGTGTTTTAAAACCAGAATACAACCAATCAACAAACACATATAATTATGATATTTATAATAAAGAAAATAGAAATCTTTTAATACCACTTGAAATTATTTATAGAAATGCATTAACAGAAGGTTCCAGTATTTTTAAAAGAATTAAAAGTGGTGCAATATCCTTTAAAGATTTAGGGCTTGATCATGAACCACAACCAGGAGAAAAATTTTTTCCACCACTTCTTGATGTCTCTACTAAATTAGAACATACAGATAGATACATATCCTGGGAGGAAGCTCAAAAAATTTCTGGATTATCCGATGAAAATATGAAAAAAATAAAAGATTTAATTATTAAAATCAACAATATTATCACAACAGAGTGTAATAAAGTAGATATTGAAAATATAGATGGTAAATTTGAATTCGGTATTGATACAAATGGTGAAATAATAGTTGTAGATGTTTTAGGAACTCCAGATGAATGCAGATTTGTAATGGATGGATTTCACATATCTAAGGAATTTGCAAGAATATTATATAGAAAAACAGAGTGGTATAAAGAAATAGAACAAGTAAAAAAAGAAAGAGGCAGAGACTGGAAAGAACATGTTAAATCAAAACCAGAAAAACTTCCTAATGAAGTAAAAACTTTATTATCACAGATGTATCTCGCTGTCACAAATGAAATAACTGGTAAAAAATTTTTTGATGTGCCGGATTTAAAATCAATCATTAATGGTTTAAAAAAATATGCAGTTTAGCACTCCCTATAATGTTCTAAGATACAAAGATAGAGTATTTACCCGTGTTTCTCCTTTTTTTTATGGAGACTCCTTACTTGACTGTGGTTGCGGTAATGGTGAGGATGTACGTATTTATTTAAAATATTTTAAACGCATCCATGGTCTGGATATAGAGCAAAGTCCTGATTGGAAATTATATACAAATGAATCAATAACTTTTTCAATTGGTGATACACAGAAACTTAATTTTGAGAATGAAAGTTTTGATACGGTCTTGGAGAAAGACATGCTCCACCATGTGCCATCTCCATCTGATGCTTTAAAAGAAATGATAAGAGTTGCAAAAAAAAAAATAATAGTAATAGAAGCTAATAGATACAATCCATTATTATATATAAATATGACACTTTTAAAAAATCATCAACATTTCACACAAAAATATTTTAAAAAACTTATTGAAGAAACTGGACTTAAATATGAATTTCATTTTTTTTCTGCAAGATGTTGTCCATTTAATGGGAAATTCTTTAATGACCTCTATGACTCGTTTCATAATCTTTTAGAAAAAATCCCTTTTTACCGACCAATAATTGAATATAATATGGCAGTAATTACAAAATAACAATGAATACACGATTGTCAAGATTAATAAAATCAATTAAAAAGAATAATTTTTTTTATATTGCCAATCCGTTAGATATCTTTTATCTATCCGGATTTTTTGGTTCTTTTGCAAGATTATTAATCTCAAATGAAAAAAAATTTTTTATAACAGATAAAAGATATAATGGTGTTGCAGAAAAATTAGGTATTGATAAATTATTTGAAATTATAGTCACAAACAACTATAAAAAGGAAATAAAAAAAATAATAAAAAAATTTAAAAAAATACTAATTTCGCCTCAAACTCCACTTACAGAATATTTATGGTTAAAAGATTCAGGATTCGAACCTAAGGTAAGTAATAAAATTTTAAATTTACGAATGATCAAAGATGAAAAAGAAATTGAGCTGATAAAAAAATCAATAGAAATAACCGAAAAAGGAATTTTACATATTTTATCACTATTAAAAAATAATATTACAGAGAAAGAAATAGCAGATGAATTTGAATATTATATAAAAAAAACTGGTGCTGATTCTGCATCTTTTCCACCAATAATTGCTTTTGGACAAAACTCAGCCATTCCACATTATAAAACAGATACAAATAAATTAAATGAAAATTCCATAATTTTAATTGATGTTGGTTCAAAATATAAAGGTTATTGTTCTGACTTGACAAGGGTAATCGGGTATCGTATAATTAAATCTCATCTTAAGAAATATATAAATTATTATAATATTGTAAAAACCGCAAAAAATAAAGCAGTTTTATTATGTGAAAATAGAAATTTAACAAAAAGGCCATACTTTTTTGTTAAAAAATATTTAAATAAATATGGGCTGGATAAATTTTTTACTCATTCTTTAGGACATGGAATTGGACTTGATATACATGAAATGCCGTTTATTAATCAAAAGAGTGTTTTAAAATTCAAACCAGGGATGATAATAACTTGCGAACCTGGTATTTATTTTCAAAATGAATTTGGTATTAGAATAGAAGATGATTATCTGATAACAGAAAAAAAACTAGTAAAATTAAGTAATTTAAGTGATGAAATTATTATAATAGATTAATAACAAAGGAGTAAAAAAATGGCACTAGCAACAGATTTACGACCAGGAGATATATTTAAATATGAAGGAATTATATATGAAGTTATCCAATATCAACATATCCAAAGACCACGACTTGCTCCACTCGTTCGTCTTAAAATCAAAAATTTTAAACTCGGAACTGTAACAGAACGTACTTTTAGTCCAGATGATAAACTTGAAGATATAACGCTAGACTATAAAAATTTACATTTATCATATAACACTGGTGATACATATAATTTTATGGATACAGAAACTTATGAACAATATGAATTCACAAAAGAACAGTTAGGCGAAATAACTAAATATTTAAAAGAAGATACTCCTGTAACAATGATGATGTATCAAGGAGAAATTCTGGGTGTTAAAATACCTTTAAAAGTTGATTTAAAAGTCGTATCAGCCCCTCCAGCTGTAAAAGGAAATACTGTGAATAATGCAACAAAACAGGTTACTGTAGAAACAGGAGCTGTTATTGACGTGCCTCTTTTTATTAAAGAAGGTGATATCATCAGAATTGATACAAGAACAGGAGAATATGTTGAAAGAGTAAAATAATAAACAAGGTGGTGAATAATATGTCAAAAAATATTGAAAAACAAAAAAAAACAAAAATTGATACAACAACTTTACAGTATGTTCTGGATATTATGGAAAAAAATTTACTCAATGAATTATTATATGAAGATGGAAATTTCAAAATACAGTTAAAAAAAGCAATACCACAGCAGGCAATAGTTACAGTCCCGCAGATCATCCACAATCCACCAGTAGCAACTATTTCCAATCCAACGGTTAATTCCATGCAAACCCCAGTTGCTGAACCTACACCTAAAATAAAAGAAGATGAAAACACATATGTTGTAAAATCACCAATGGTTGGAACTTTTTACAGAGCACCTGCTCCTGATGCTCCACCATTCATAAATATTGGTGATGCTGTGGAACCTGGAAAAACTTTATGTATTATTGAAGCAATGAAAATAATGAATGAAATAAAATCAGAGGTAAAAGGAAAAATAAAAGAAATATTGGTGGAAAACGCACAAGCTGTTGAATACAATCAACCAATAATTATTATTGAAAGAGGTTAATTTTGTTTAAACGAATACTGATTGCAAACAGAGGAGAAATTGCACTTAGAATAATAAGAGCATGTAAAGAAATGGGGATAGAAACAGTTGCTGTTTTTTCTGAAGCAGATGAAAATTCTTTGCATGTCCGTTATGCTGATCACGCTATCTGTATAGGACCTAGTTCTCCCAAAGAGAGTTATTTAAATATACCAGCTATTATTTCCGCAGCAGAAGTAACAGATTCAGAAGCAATCCATCCTGGTTATGGTTTTCTTGCAGAAAATGCACATTTCGCAGAAGTTTGTAGAGATTGTAATATAAAATTTATAGGACCATCTCCTGAGGCCATCACACTTATGGGGAATAAAACTCAAGCAATTATCACAGCAAGATCAGCAGGTGTACCAACTGTTCCTGGGAGCGGTAGAGTCTTAAAGGATGAAAATGATGCTGTTGAAATAGCAAGAAAAATAGGATATCCAGTTATATTAAAAGCATCTGCTGGTGGCGGGGGCAGGGGAATGCGCGTTGCCCATACAGAAATTTCACTTAAAAATTCTTTTAAAACAGCTAGACAGGAGGCGCAAACAGCTTTTGGAGATCCATCAATATATCTTGAAAAATACGTTGAAGAACCAAGACACATTGAAGTCCAGATAATTGCAGATGCTTATGGTAATTGTATTGCTTTGGGAGAACGGGATTGCACTATCCAAAGAAGACATCAGAAATTAATAGAAGAATCTCCATCCCCAATGGTAAATGAAAAATTAAGACATGAAATATGCTCCATGGCAGTTAAAATTGCAAAAGCGGTTAAATACGAAAATACTGGAACAATAGAATTTATCATGGATAAATACAAACGTTACTATTTTATGGAAATGAATACAAGAATACAGGTTGAACATCCCGTTACTGAAGAAGTAATAGGCATAGATCTCATAAAAGAGCAAATAAAAGTGGCAGCAGGAGAAAAACTTGCCTTACCACAAAAAGAATTAAAATTACGTGGTCATGCAATAGAATGTCGGATAAATGCAGAAGATCCTGATAATAATTTTATTCCATCTCCAGGTCTTATTACCGAATACAATACTCCTGGTGGACATGGTATTAGAATTGATACTCATGTATACAAAGGATATAAAATACCACCGTATTATGATTCAATGGTGGCAAAAATAATTGCACATGGTAAAGATAGAATAGAGGCAATAGCAAAGATGAAGCGAGCTTTAGATGAATTTGTAATTGAAGGTATAAAAACCACCATTCCTTTACACAAAAAAATATTAAATAATGAAAATTTTATCCTGAATAATTATTCAACACATTTTATTGAAAAAATGGAAAATAAGGGGTGAAATCATGGAAAAAGAAAAAAATGAATCTGGAAATATAAGAATATCAGATAATGCAATAGCAAATATTGCAGCAATTGCAGCAAAATCCATAGATGGTGTTATAGATTTGGATGGAGGCGCTGTTTCCAGTATTGCAGATATATTGGGTGTTAAAAATGAATCAAAGGGAATAAAAGTTGATTTAAAAGATGAAAATGTATCTTTGGATATTAATATTATTGTTGCCTTTGGTAAAGATATAGGAACTGTTGCATCCCAAGTCCAAGAAAAAGTAAAAGAATCAATAGAAAATATGACAGGTTTAAATGTTGAAAAAATAAATGTGAATATAAATTCAATTAAAACTAAATAAAAAGGAGGAATAAATGAAAATTTTTAACAGAATTCTGATAGGAATAAATATACTGTTTTTTCTGATAGCGGGTTTATTTGGTGCATCCATCAGTATCAATCAGGATGCAAATAAATGGTGGGTTAGTATTGTTCAAACAGTAGCGGATTATTTAAATCAATCAATGATAGCCCGTATAACTGTTTTAATCATCAGTTTGCTTTTAATTCTTATCGCAGTTTTGACAGTAATAGGAAATATTGAAAACAGACGCGCTGAAAGAACTGTTATACTACAATCACCACACGGTGATATCATGGTATCACTGAATGCTATAGAAGATTTCTCCCGTATAGTGAAAAATGAAGTGAAAGGGGTAAAAGAAATAAAAGGAAGAGTGCTGTCAAAAAGAAAAGGATTAGATGTTACCGCAAAGGTAACTCTGTATTCTGATAGAGCAGTAGCAGATGTTACCCAAGAAGTCCAGGAAGCAATAATCAGATATATCCAGTATACTCTTGGTATTGATGCTGAGATAAAACCAAGAGTTATAGTAAATAAGGTTGTTTATAAATCACCGGAAGAGGAGAAGAAAAATGAATGATTTTTTAAAATTAATTTTTTCAAATTTTGGAAAATTTCTCGGTATAACCCTCGGATTGATTATTGCTTTATGTCTTATTTTTCTTGGTTTCTGGAAAACACTTTTTATAATCGGTATTGTCATACTGGGATTCATAATCGGTAAATTATATGATGAAGGTTTTTCAATAAAAAAAATTATAAAAGATATTATAGAAACATTTCGTGAAAATAAATGGCAGTAAGAATAAAAAAAAATATTTTATCCATAATTGATGCAAACATAAACAGAACAAAAGAAGGTTTAAGGGTCATTGAAGATATAATAAGGTTTGTTTATAAAAATAAAAAAATCCTTTCAAAAATAAAAAATATAAGACACAGCATTGATAATATTATGTATGATTTAACCCCTGAATATAAAACACTTCTATATAACCGTAATAGTTTATCTGATACAGGAAGGAGGATAAAAACTAAAGAAGAATTTAAAAGAGAAAATCTTCCTGATATTCTTATTGCTAATTTTAAAAGAACAGAAGAATCACTTAGGGTTTTAGAAGAAATATCAAAGATTCTTAATAAATCCTGTGCTATGAGATTCAAAGATTTAAGATATAATATCTATGAAATTGAGAAAAAGATTGTATTGAACATCTAATTATTTTATAATAAAATTTCTATTAGTTAATTTATATCATTAAAAATTATGTATGAAAGAAAATAATTCTTGCCTTTTATCTCTATTTTATGCTATTATTTAGGACAATTTTAAGCAAATAAAAAACATCATGCTTACCGGATTTTCAGGCGGGTCCCTTAAAAAAATTAAGGGCGACTGAAAAGAAGATGGAAGCAGAGGTAAAAAACCAAAGGAGGATTTAGTTATGCCACAGATTTCAATGAAAGCACTTCTTGAAGCAGGTGTCCA
>JAOAIN010000076.1 GCA_026414685.1 Candidatus Goldiibacteriota bacterium | reverse complement strand
TATTATATTATTTTATCTAAAAATTATTTTATTCTGCTGTCTTTGTTGCAGCTGGTAATGCACCTGTTTCCTTATCTTGGCCCGTTGCTGGAATAACAGTTGGAATCACTGTGGTCTCTAACTTTGGTTTATTATCCCTTTTAAAACCCTTATTTCTATCTATATACCAGTTTTTACCAACCTCAAAAACAAGTCCATTTATTACTTCGCCTTCTTCTCCTATTGTTCCTATTGATTCTCCATTTACGATGAATTCAACCCCTGCTGCATTACCAACAAGAAATACAATTTTTTCAATATCCTTCCATTCTTTTTCCTGTCCTTTTTTTAATATAAAATCTTCTTCCTTATCACCTATTCTACATTTTAACCATGAATCACTTTTTGCTTTGGCAACTACTTTTAAAAGCTGTTCTGGTTCAGGTGAAACATATATGTTTTTTGCTTCTATCTCTTTACTCACTTTACTCTTATTAATATTGGCAACCACAATAATGGTAATTATAACAATCAATAAAATAATAGAACTTATAAAAATAGCTAAATTTCTTGGATTTGAGATAGTCATTTCAAATGCTCTTTTAACAGCACTTGGTTTTTCTTCTTTTGATTCAGCGCGCACAACAGCTGTAGCGATATCTTGTGTTTTGGGAAGTACCTCTTCTTTTTTAAAAGCACCTGATTTTTCAAAAAGAGAAAGAATCTCTTTATAATCTATTTTTAAAAAACGCGCATATGTTTTTAAAAACAGTTTCATATAGATTTCTCTTTCAAATGCAGATGCATTTTCTTCTTCCATTGCCCTTATATAATTAGGATCTATTTTTACAAGCTTATGCACATCTGAAATTTTAAGCCCCATGTCTTCTCTTGCTTTCTTCAGTTTTTCACCATATCCAACTGCCATCTTATTATCCTCCTTTTAAAAACTTTTTATTTCGTTTCAGAAAGAAGTGATGTATCAATTTCTTCAACACCTTCTGGAACTATAAATTCAAAATTGCTATCCTTTAATTCACTCATTTTTGCAGCCTGCTCTTGCGTATAATTTCTAACATTATAAAAAAATACACGAGTAACAACGCCCTGATACAACATCCCCATATATTCAGGGACTAATTTTTCTTTATTAATTTTAACAACCATTTTTTCAAAATTTACTGCTTTTTTATCCTTTGGATACATGATGAGCATATAACTTTTTTCATCTTCTTTTATATATGTTTTGCTCATATTAACATAATATTCTATTGAACCCTCAAGTTCAACATAAAAATTTGATCCCATAGGCGAATCATTTGCACTTTGTTTTATAACCTGCTTCAAATCCGGTGTATAAACCCATATTGTTTTACCATTTGAAATTAAATATTGTTCGGTAGGTTCAATATAATGAATTTTAAATTTATTATTTTTCTTTATAATTATTGTCCCCTTTACAACCTGCGGTTCTTGTTTTGCATAATAGGTTTTCAAAACCACACCAGCATACATTGCAACTCTGTCTTTTTTACTTTCTCTTAGTTTATTTAATATACGATTAATCTTTTCAACATCTATAACAGGGGTGTTTTTTGCAACTGGTTTTGTATTGGTTTCTTGATTTTTACCACCTACTTCCAAAGTTACAACTGCTGTTGGCTGATTTTGCTGTCTATCTAAATTCTCAACAGGTGTGGTATCCTTTTTTATCAAAATAACCTCATCAGAGGAATTATTGTTATTTTCTGGATTGGAAATACAATTATTTATAAAAATAATTTCCATCAGTATAAATATTACTAAAACCTTTTTTATCATATAATCTCCATAAAAATATATTTTTAATATAAATACAAGGATTTATTATTTTAAAGACAAATTACAATAATTGCAAGTGTTTTTTGGAATAGGTTAGTGTATATTATTGTGTGTAATTTAATAAGGAAGGGGTAACCTCCCTTGTTATATAATATTTTTTAGCAAAAACAAAGATTAGTTTACCAGAAATCTATGATGATTTACCACAAAATTTTAAAGATTGTTTTTATTAAGATGCGGAATTAAGATTTAAAGAATTTAAAAAGAAATTCCTTTTGGCATGCCTGGAACAGGAAGTAGAAATACTTTTAAAAGTAAGATGACGTCATCATCCACGACGGCGCTAAAGGTCTTATCTCTACTATTGATGCTCTTCTCACTTACCACAAAAAACAACTCTGTGTTTTTCATTTCATTAAATCCGTTTCTTTTTATGCCAAAAATTTTTCTCAGAGAAAACATTGCCAGAAAGATTTGTCTTTGATTTATTCTAAATCCACAAACCTGAAAACTGCTAATAAACTCTTCTTTAACTTCATCTATAAATGGCGTCTTATTAACCCTTCCATTGCTTCCTTTGTCAATAACACCTTCCCTGCTTCTCTTACTTTCCTTGAATTCCCTCATGAGAAACATAAAACTTATAGCACTGCCAATTATCTTGAACGAACATTTAAAGAATTTAATAGGAAAACTTATAACATAGGTGTATTTCCTAACGTTTATTCTGCCGAAAGAATTATTTTTTTACTTGTTCTTGAACAAAATTTAAAAACCAAAGATAAAAACCCCTTCTATGCTTTATCTTAATTCCACCCTTTTCTTGACAGAATCTTATTTTAAAATTTTATACACATATTAATTATAATACATATTTCCCTAATTTATATTTCACTCTAACATATTATTATCGTCTTATAAACTTATGTGCTAAAGAGAAAAAAAATAAAAATTTTTAATATCTTTTCATCATCAATGCAATATCTTCTTTAAAATTTGGAACTTTTAATGATGTAAATCCACCCTGTGTATTTAAGATGCCTGTTTTTATTGCCCTGCCATCAGTTGTGTTTATCCATTTAAATAAGTATTTGCCTTTGGGCAAACTCATCCACAAAACAAATCTACCTAATCCACCGCGTATATATGCAGCATATTGTTTTCCAATTTCAGCCATAACTTTAAATCTTATGTTTTTAAAATCAACGCAAAATTTGCTATTTATGCCTGTTATAACATAATCTGCTGGTTTCATTTTTATAAAATTAAAACTTTCTATGAATTTTTTCAAAACAGAAATCTGCTGCCTTAAATTGCGGCCACCAAAACCAGGCGTTCTTTTATTTATCTTTGCAGAACCATCAGGGCTATCAACAGTGAATGAATAATCAAGATTATTATAAACAGCAGCACCTGATAATATTGTCTCCCATGCGGAAAATCTATAATTTTTTTCTTTATGTCCCATAAACCCTGTCTCATCAAATGCAATTGGTCTATTATAATGATAATTTAAATAAACAGTTTCTGGTTGCATATAGTGAAAATTAAATATTGAAACTTTTGGATTAATATTTTCTAAATACATAAATCTATTATGAAAATTCTGGGCAATTAAATGATTTTTCTCTGTTTTTTTCTCAAAATCATAAATAAAATCTATTATTTCATTTTGCCAAGGCAAAAAAGAGTCCCCATCATGCTTTGAATACGGCTCATTTATTATTTCATAGTATAAATTGTCATATTTATTTAATTCATGTAAAATCTTTTTTACAAACAATTTTTGGAAATATAACATTTTTTTATTTTTGGTATCATACACTGCAAAACGCGAAATATTTTTAGAAAAAATATTTATATTATTGCAAGGGTTAAGCGGACTGTTTTTCCATGCCCTTTCATTATAAAAAAAACAAAAAAATGTATACTCAACAACTATACTTCTTTTACCCGCATTTTCCATAAAATCGTGAAGACGATTGAAATATTTTTCATCCCATTTTGTTAAATCATATTTTATCCCCTTTTTTGTTTTTATTTTTTTCCAAGGACATAAAAAATTTTTAGGTGATGGAGCAAGATTATTATCAACAATCCCAAAATCTCCTTTTGATTCTCTATAGGTGCCGCTGAAAACTCGTGTTAGATTAAAATTGTATTTTTTTAATTCATCAAGATATTTTATATAATTAAAATCTGTATTTATAACAGCACCATAGTGTTCTGCACTTGTAATTAAAACACAGGGTTTACCCCTGAATTCAAAATAATGTTGATTTTCAGAATGTAATTTTATTGGCACCACACTCATACAATCAACTTTTTCACTAGTAAATTTTTAAATCCGACTAAATTTTTCCAATCTAATGCAGCCCTCACAGGCACACCATTTTTATCAGGAATGGTCATTCCATTTTTTCTAATTTTTATCTTTATCTTTTTCATTTTTAAAAATTTCTCTGTAAATGTAAGATACACAGCAACAGTATCAAAAAGAATAGATGTATTTTTATCCGGATTGCAATCAACATGCCAGGAAACATTTTTTTTCCATATTTTATAATTCTCTATCACTGCTTTTATCAAAGGGTCTTTGCTTTTTAAAATCTTTTTATACAAAAAGCCTTCTAATCTTACTATACCACATGTATCAAGTGGTGTAATTGTGATGTTTTTTAATTTTGAAAACACATATCTACAATCCTTATTATGATATTTCACATTTGCTTCTGCATCTGGTGTGTCTTTTCCATTATAACCCCTATAAATACTCCCATGCATTCCGATAAAACGTATTTTATTAATTATTTTAGGCTGATTTTTTATTGCCATTGCAATATTTGGAAGTGATGCAATGGATATTATTGTAACTTTTTCAGATGATGACATGATAATATCTATCATTACTTTTATGCCATCATAAAAAACTTTTCCTGGATATTTATCAAGCGAATAATCTTTAATCCATTCTTCCTGAAATTTTTGATTATCTGGAAAAGAAATGCCAACACCTATAGGAATATCAGTTTTACCTGCTATTTCAAGAATTTTAGCAACAAGTTTTGCCCTGTATAAAGTATCGCCTGTTGCTGTTA
>JAOAIN010000023.1 GCA_026414685.1 Candidatus Goldiibacteriota bacterium | reverse complement strand
ATAGGATATGGCGAATTTTCTGCACAAAGAATTGCAAATAATTTTTATAAAGAATTGATTGAAAAGAAAGAAATTGTAAAACTGCCATCATCTGAAAAGGAAGAAAAGAAAAATGAAATTATAATTGACGAGAAATATTCTGATATTGATTATAAAATTGCGAAATGCTGTAATCCTGTGCCTGGTGATGAGATAATTGGGATTTATACTAAAAAAGGTATTTCAATACACAGAAGTGAATGTGAGAATATAAAATTAAATAAAATAATGTCGCCATTTGTAAAAGTTGACTGGAGTGGTGAGATACATGATTTTTATTTAACAAAAATAAAAATACTTGCTGATAACAGAAGCGATGTGACAGCTGGTATTACCAGAGCAATTACAGATGCAAAAGCATATTTAAATTTTTTGAATACTACAGAAAAAAAGAATGACAGAATAGCAATAGAAATTTTTATAAAAATTAAAGACCAGCAACATTTATCAGAAGTGATCGCATTGATGAAAAAGGTCAATGGAGTAAGAGAAGTGGAAAGGGAAAGGATATAATATGTGAAATGTATAAAATTAAAATATTAGCTTGCTTTTTTTATTTTCCCTGCTTTTAGGCATCTTGTGCAGACATAAGTTCTGAGTTTACGTCCATCTAAAATAATTTTAACCCGCTGTAGATTGGGATATATTTTTCGTTTTGTCTTGTTATTTGCGTGTGAAACATTATTACCTGTTGTTACCTGTTTTTCGCATATTATACATTTTTTTGCCATTTTTATTTCCTCCATTTTTATAAAAATGATGTAAAAAAATATAACATTTTTAAGGTTAAAAATCAATTGAAAATTTTATAATGTAAAATAACAAATATATATAAAATTATCTATTTTTAAAGTATGTTTATTATTTTTTCATTTTTTTACAGAAACCTTTGTTTTGATATATTGTCTAAATTTTAGTATAAATATTGAATAAATTTAAATTGTATGCTATAATTAAACCGATTTAATAATTACAGGTTTTTTATTAAAAATTAAGGATAATTTTATGAAGGTTAAGGGTTTAAAGAAACAAAAGTTAACAATCATATTTTTTATTATAACCATATTTTTCCCATTTTTTATTTATTCAGCTTCCTGCACCCCTGTTTCAGCCAGAATATGTGTTGGTGCTGATGATGAGGCGTATATCTATATAAATGGAAATGTAGTTGATGATGGAACACACTTTTATGCAGTTCAAAACTGTAATAACGTCCCATGTGCTAATGTTCCGATAGGATATTTGAATGCAGGTGGAAATAATGTAATTGCAATTCAGAATAACAATGTTATAACTGGTTTTGTGTGGGCTTCATGGGTTCTTGATATAACCTGTTTTGATGGCTCACATTATTATGTAACAAGTTCTGATAGTGGGATAAGATATTATAACCAGCCACTTGGAAGTCCGACTCCTTCAAATGATGGTTCCGGACGTCCTTGGTATCATCCGGATTATGGAAATGCAGGAACATGGGGAACGCCTATTACAGTTACTGATCCGGCTGCTATTTATGACTGTCCTGCAACAGATCCAAGAACAGGCAATTATGTAAGAATGCTTTCTTATTTAAGCAGTGCAGGCGCAAATCCAGGAGATCCAAATCAATCTCCAGCTGGACATGTATTATATTTCAGGCAGTTATTTTCTTTTTTACAACCTGTTTCAATCACAAAAACAATTAATAAAACAACATTTAATTTAAATGAAACAATAACATATTGTTTTAATTATTCAAATCCAGAAAATGTTGCAAGGAGTTTTCAATTGTGGGATACCATACCTGCAGTTACTGATTTCATAGGATGTAATGGGAGTTGCAGTGTTCAGACTTATGGTAGTGATGTTGTGGTGAGTTGGAATATAAATGTTGCAGCAAATGGTTCTGGTTCTGTTTGTATGTGGGTCTTGGCTGCAAGATATCCGTATTTAAGATTAATGGAACTATTTGCATTTCGGAAATATTTTTATAATCCGTATAGGTGAGCATATCAATGAAGATTATAAGAGTAATTTTATTTTTCATTTTACCTGTTTCTCTGCACGCAGTTTTTACAGTTTCAAGCATATCCCGCTCTCCTGCAACAGTTGTTTCTGGAAATAATATAACCGTTGATTTTACTTACCGCAGTGATAATGCAAATAGGCAAATTGGATATTTTATTGTATTTTCAACTCAATGCACATTAAGGGAAGGAAATACATCTGGACAGGATGTGATTGTGAGCGAGAGTGGTATTAATGTTTTAAAACCGGCAGGTCAGGTTAATGGCGGCAGACAATTAAGCTGTGGAACACAATGCGCTGCAAATACTGATTATCAGATTTCAGGGCTAGAAAATGGTCCCCTTGTTTTAACAATTCCTTCAAATTATACTACAGGCACGTATTATATTATAGTTGCAGTAAGGGATTGGAATATTTATATGAATCCTGGGCTTGCTGTTGAAAGCCAGATGTGTATAAGTATAAATGTTTTAGCACCAACTCCAACAAGAACTAGAACTCCAACAGCAACTCCAACTGGTGTTCAAAATGTAGGAAGAAGTACTTTTGGATTTACAAATTATGTTGCATATATTATGCCAAATGCAAGTCCTTCCAGAACACCGGTTTTAAGTCCTACAAGAACACCATCTTTTACAATTACAGTAACATTTACATATACCAATACTTATACTCCAACTCCAACAGCAACACCAACTCCTTCAAGAACTCCAACTCCAACTCCCACCCCGACACTTTCAAGAACACCTACTTTAACACCAACAATGACTCCAACCTATACTTTTACTGTTACTGTTTCACCCACATGGACATGGACAATAACATTTACTCCATCGCGCACACCAACTCTAACAAATACAATGACGCCGACGCCAACCCTAACAAGAACGCCAACACCTACAAATACAATAACTGTTTCGCCAACATTTACATTTACTTATACACCCACCTTCACATCAACACCTTCACGTACTTTTACACTGACTTTTACAAATACAGTATCCCAGACTCCAACATTTACATCTACACCAACACCCACCTGGACAAATACCAGAACATCTACTCCAACATTCACAAATACAGTATCACCAACCCCCACATATACTGCAACGCCGACATATACAAATACAAGAACAAGAACTCCTACATTTACATTTACTGATACCATTTCATCAAATACACCGACTGTAACACCGACTTACACAGGAACATTTACAGTAACACCAACGCCAACATTTACAAATACACGAACTTCTACACCTACTTTTACCAATACTGCTTCACCAACCCCCACATATACAGCAACCCCTACACCAACATATACCAATACACGCACAGCAACACCAACATTCACAAGTACATTATCACTAACACCAACATTTACTACAACTTTAACTTATACTAATACAAGGAGTCCAACACCAACATTTACATTCACAGATACAATATCATCCAATACTCCAACTGTTACTCCCACACGGACATTTACTCCAACTCCTACCCCGACATTTACTGCAACATATACAAGAACACCAACACCAACTTATACGGTCACATCAACAAATACACCGACATTCACATTTACGGATACAATATCATCTAATACTCCGACAGTTACAAGAACATGGACAAATACATTCACATCCACGCCAACATTTACAGATACCGCGACACACACATCAACAAGAACTAATACTTTAACCCATACTGTAACTTTGACTTATACTCCTACAAGAACCATAACACAAACATTTACAGAGACATTGCAAAATACACCAACAAATACAAGAACAGATACAATGACTCAGACTCCTACTCCCACATTCACATATACCAGAACAAATACTCCAACATACACATGGACAAGAACTTTAACATCAACCAGTACATACACTTATACACCAACATGGACAACAACACCCACAAATACAATGACTGATACAAATACTAAGACATGGACAGTTACATTTACACCATCTTTGACATTAACTCCGATATTTTTCCCTTATTTACTAACAATAGAGGCATATAATGAAGCAGGTGAAAGAGTGAAATTGATAAAGCAAACGAGTATAAATAATCCAGTTTCAGTGGTAGAGATTTTAAATAGTATTTTTAATCCGGCTGAAGGTCCACTTGTTATAAGTATACCTGGTATATGGACTCCGGAACAGATGGGTTCTGATATTCATAGAATAGATTTTGTGTGGGATGGTTATAATGAAAATGGACAGAAGATAGGACAAGGAGTTTATTATATAAAAATATCAGTCATTGATCCATATGGACATGTAGAAACCGCAGTAAAAGAAGTTACACTTATAAGAACAGATGAATATATAAGGCTTAATATTTACAACTCAGCTGGAGAATTAGTAGTGAGGTTAGAAAAAACCGAAGTTGTATCTGATTTACTTGATATAAATCTTATTAAGGATATAATTTATTTAAATAAAGGTGTCAAATATGATTTTAATCTTGGCGGGAATAATTTTATTTCATGGGATGGAAAAACAGGACACGGCAAAATAATAGCAAACGGACTTTATGAAATACAGGTTCAAATAAAAACAAGTCAGGGTATTGATAAGGTGGTATCAAAGACAGTAACAATATTTGTATTAGATGGAGATGAGGTCTTAATGGATCCTAATAATCCGGATGTGTATCCGAAGCTTTATCCAAACCCAGTTATTATTGAAGATGAAGATACAAAGCAGACAATAGAGTGGTATAAATCTTTTCCAGGTGAAATAAATATAAAAATATATAATATAAATGGAGAATTAATAAATGAGATAAAGGGAGATTTAAATAGTAAATTCATTACATGGAATTTAAAGACCAGGGGCGGTTTGTTTGTTTCAAGTGGATTGTATATACTTGTTTTACAAGCGAAGAAAATAACTGGAGAAATAGAAAGAGAGATAATAAAGAGTTCTGTTATATGGAATACTGGAGTAAAACAGAATTTAAACTAAATATACAATGCCAAATACCATATGAAAGATAAAAAAATCTTTAAATCTTCAGATTTTCACATTTGGAGATTTAAAAACTGATTTATGGATGGTTATGAAAAATATATTGATTTTAAAAAACGTTTTTATTTTAACATTGTTTTTTTTATTCATGCTGACTTTTAGAGTCTACGGGTTGGCTATAACTTATGCCACACTTACAATTTCTGGAGATGATGAGTTTTATGCTTATATAAATGGCAATTTAGTTTTTGAGACAGAATCAATCTCTGGGAATAATTGGTCAAACATATATAATATTAATATTAAAAATTTTTTACCACAGTGTGGCGATTATGTACTCGCTATAAATTATTATGATACTGCGGCAAATGTGATGAGTGTTACATATAAATTAACAGTTACGATGGACAATGGACAGACCCTTACTATTTACAGTGATGGAAACGAAAAACAGATAGCAAATGGTAATTATCATTCTGGTACACAGACATATCCGTCTGGATGGAATACGCTTGGTTTTAATGATTCATCATGGACAGGACCACTTTATGTCTGTGATTCAGACAGACAGACATATAATTCAATTGCTGATCCATATTTTGCAAGTGGTTGGGTCCCTTTTTTAAGTTTATATCCTAATCGCAACACAGAATATGGTGCTTCTGCATTACTCAGGGAATATTTTTCAATACCATGCCCACCAGTTACCATCACAAAAACAATAAATAAAACAACTTTTTATTTAAACGAGACAATAACATATTGTTTTGATTATCATAACGATGATTTTGCATCTGTTACATTTAATTTATGGGATACAATACCCGCTGTTACAGATTATATTGGATGCAACGGTGGTTGTGGTGTCCAGACCTATGGAAGCAATGTGGTGGTGAGCTGGACTATAAATGTTGCTGCCAATGCATCTGGCTCAGTATGTTTCTGGGTACGTGCGGCAAGATATCCGTTTTTATTTTTTTATCCGGATATTTATTTATGCAGGAGAGATTTTTTTATTGATTTATTAAAAGATATGTATTAATTTTAATAATCGTTTTAAAGTAGTTCGTAAATAGTTCTAAAGTAGTAAATACTATTTTTAATTATATTGGAACTATATTAAAACTAAGTTAGAAATATTTAAAAAAAATTATGAATATTAATAATGAAAAGGAGATACCTATGAAGAAAAATATTTTTTTTGTTTTTATTGTGTTATTTTTATTTTCCTGCGGGGGTAAAGAACTCATGAAAAGACAGGATTATATAAAATGGAACACCAATTATAATTTGGAGCAATTACAGCGAGATTTTATAGAATTACGATTTGGCATGTTCATTCATTTTGGAATTTTAACATACACGGGAACTTGGGCACAAAAAAATCTTGATATAACAAAATTCAAACCAGTTGATTTTAATCCTGGACAATGGGCAGATGCAGCAAAGGAAGCAGGAATGAAATTTGGTGTTTTAACAACAAAACATCATGATGGATTTGCTCTGTGGCAGACAGAGACAAGCAATTTTTCAGTTAAAGGAATTCCATGGAGAGATGGAAAAGCAGATGTTGTGAAAGAATATGTTGATGCATTCAGAAGCAGAGGACTTTTACCAGGACTTTATTATTCTGTTTGGGATAATACAAAAGGTATAGGCAATAAACCAATAACAAGGGAAGATATAGATTATGTAAAAAAACAATTAAAGGAACTATTGACAAATTATGGTGAAATTCCAATTCTTGTATTAGATGGCTGGTCATGGAAAATGGGACATAAGGCGATGCCCTATGATGAGATAAAATCTTTTATTAAATCATTGCAACCCAATTGTCTTGTAATTGACCATACACACTTACAGTGTTTTTGGAATAACGATTTAGTTGTTTTTGAAGAACCAAAAGGTGTTTTTGCACCAAAAGGCAATATCTTAGCATCAGTTCAGGGTCAGAAGATAATAAATGGTAATGACTGGTTTTGGGGAGAACAGACAATAAGAGAAGAACCCATGTCTGTAACTGAAATTGTGGAAAAACATTTAAAACCGCTTGAAGAACGATATACTGTATTTATTCTGAATTGCCCACCGAATAGAAACGGCCTTTTAGATGAACATATTGTCAGACGTTTGAAAGAAGTGGGTAAGGTATGGAAACCAAATTATAAAAGAAAACCACTTCCAAAACAACCACCACAAAATGAAAGACCAATTATACCTATATCTGCATCAGCTACAAGCGGAAATGCTGAATTTGCAATAGATGCAATAAATGATGCACATTTTTATTCTGTATGGGAAACTGAAAAAAAGCTACCACAATCAATAACAATTGACCTTGGAGAAATTTATCCTGATGTTGCCATACTTTGCTATGTGCCAAAATATGTTGTTACAGCAAAACCAACAAATGAAGGTGCAATAACTTCATATAAGATATATGCCAGTGAAGATGGTATTCATTTTGAAGAAATTGCAAAAGGGAACTGGCCTGCTGATTCATCAATGAAGGTTGCAACTTTTAATCCCGTTATAGCTCGCTATATAAAACTGGAAGCATTAAAGGCAAAAGATGGTTTTGTTGCTGCAACCGAAATAACAGTTGGAAGGAAATAAAAAACATAGACGGATGAAAAATCTTCAAATTTTTGGATCTTTGCATTTAAAAATCTTAAAATTTGAAGATCTGAAGATTTGAAAATGAGGAAGGGAGTGTATCTATGAACCATTTAAAATTATTTATCATTCTTTTTGTTTTATTTGTTCTGTTTGTTTGCATAATCATTGGTGCAAAGATAGATACAGAATTGAAATTATCAGATATTTTTTCAGATAACATGGTAATACAAAGAAATATGGAAATCCTTGTGACAGGATATGGGACAGCTGGAAAAGACATATCAATTACTTTTGCAGGAGAGACAGTAACTGGTAAGATAGATAATCGTGGTGAATGGAAATTAAAACTAAACCCAAAGGAAGCTGGCGGACCATATGAAATGAATATTTCTTCAGGTAATGAAAAAATAGTTTTAAAAAATATATTAATAGGAGATGTTTGGTTTTGCTCGGGACAGTCAAATATGGAGTGGCAACTCATGCACACAACAGATGGAGAAGAAGAATTAAAAAATTTTAAAGAGCAAGATAAAATAAGATTTTTCACCCAGCAGCAATTACCAGCACCTCAACCTTTAAAAGAAGCAAGTGGTACATGGATGATATGTAATAAAGAAAATGCCCAAAATTTTTCTGCGGTTGCTTATTTTTTTGGTAAAAAAATTTATGAAGAAACAGGGGTTCCTATAGGGCTTATAAATTCATCCTGGGGTGGAACACCCATTGAAATCTGGCTTGATGCAAAATTGTTAAAAGGAAATCCCATAACTGAACCAATATTAAAAAGATGGAATGAATTATCACTTTTTGATTGGAAAAAATGGAATTATGGAAGAGGATTAAATTATAAGATAGAATTTTCTGAGTTGTGTTTCATACCAAAATTAAAAAATAAAAAACCATTATATGTTCGCGTCTGTGAAGAATGTGATGGTGATATGGGTGGATATTGGAGTACTTGGGCAAAACCTGGTTCTACTGCTATTTATCAAAATAAAAAAAATAATGGAATAATATTAGGTTTGATTGGTTTTAATGCATGGGCAGGAGCTGGAACAATGCTTAATAATAATGAAATAGTTGATTTATCAGAATATGATTATATAGAATTCAAAGTTCGTGGCAATGGCAAATTTTCTATTTCACTTACCCAGCCGAGTATTGAAGATTATGATTATTATTCATCTCTTGATTTTGAAGCTACCCCAGTGTTTAAAAAAATTAAAATACCTATAGCATCATTGAAACAGGGTGGATGGGGAAAAGCAAAACCGTTCACTCAGAATGCAATTAAACAGATACAGTTTAATATCAAATCAATGACAGTTGAACTGCCTTCTGTTTTATATAATGGAATGGTTGTGCCTTTTACTAATTTTAAGATAAAAGGAGTCTTATGGTATCAAGGTGAGTCAAATGCTGAAAGAGCAAAACAATATGAAACATTATTACCTTTGATGATAAAAAACTGGCGAGATACCTGGGGATATGAGATACCTTTTTTTATTGTTCAACTGCCTGGTTTTATGCAGAAAAGGGACCAACCATCAGAAAGCTCATGGGCAGAGTTGCGAGAGGCACAGTTAAAAACAATGCAAAATATGCAATCAGTTGTAACTGTTTCAACAATTGATCTTGGCGATCCAAATGATATTCATCCTAAAATAAAAAAACCTTATGGTGAACGGCTGGCTCATTCTGCGCTTGTCATGTTATATGGCAAAACCGGACCACTTACAGGACCAATTTATGATTCAATGGAAATAAAAGAAAATAAAATATATATTAAATTTAAGAACACGGGCAATGGTTTAATATCAAAAAATGGTGGACTAAAAGGTTTTGCAATAGCAGGTTCTGATAAAAATTTCAAATGGGCAAAAGCAGAAATAAAAGGAAACGATACAGTTGTTGTATGGAACGATGATATTAAAGAACCAGTTGCTGTTCGTTATGCTTGGGCTGATTATCCCGAATGCAATTTATATAATAGTGAAGGGTTAGCTGCATTTCCATTTAGAACTGATAATTGGGAAGGAGTGACTGAGAAAAACAGATGAAGTAAGAAGTAAGAAGTAAAAAGTAAAATGTAAAATGTAAAATTCCTATTGTTATTCCTGTCTCTGATTACTCAGGGATAAACTTAAGCTGGCATCCAGTTTTACGTAGAGCCAGGGTTCCAAGCCCCTCTCAATAGAGCATTGGAAAATTTTGATTTTAAATTAGGGCAAGGTTTGTTTTTACTATTTGCGAACTACATCCGAACTATTTGGATGATTTTGAAAATCTGAAAATTTTAAAATTCCTTCATATTATAATGCAATTTCTGTTTGACATTTTTTACTTGTTATAATACAATTAAACCGATTTAGTTCGATTAAAAAAGTATAAGGATGAATAAATGATAAAAAAAATTATAATTGTAATATTTTTTTTAATATTAAATTCATTTTTTGTTTTTGCAGTTGAACAATCTTTTATAATCCCACAAAAAGACATTATTTATTCTGATCTTAAAACTCTGGCAGAAGCAGGTATCATCACATCAACATCAAAAGAATATTTTGAAAATAATGCAATCACGAGATTAGAAGCAGCAGGATATATAATTGAAGCAAAAAATAAC
>JAOAIN010000185.1 GCA_026414685.1 Candidatus Goldiibacteriota bacterium | reverse complement strand
AGATGGTGATGCCAGGGGATAACATAGAGATGGAAGTAGAGTTAATAACACCGATAGCGATGGAGAAGGAAGTGCGGTTTGCGATAAGGGAAGGTGGTAGGACAGTAGGTGCAGGTGTTGTTACTCAGATCATTGAATAATGGAAAAAATAATATTTTTAAGTTTGGAAGGGAGAGAAATATATGCAGTTAGAAACACAAAAAATAAGAATCAGATTAAAGGCATATGATCATAAATTATTGGATAAGTCAGTAAGTGATATTATAAAAAAGGTAAAAGAAACAGGAGCGAGAATATCAGGTCCGATTCCACTACCAACACGCATTCATAAATATACTATACAGAGATCTGTGCATATTGATAAGAAATCAAGAGAGCAGTTTGAGATGCGTATACATAAACGACTTATAGATATACTTGAGCCAAATCCTGAAACAGTTGAAAAATTAAAAAATCTGGATTTGCCTGCAGGTATAGATGTTGAAATAAAATTATAACGGAGGATAAAATTGTTATCTACAATTATCGGTAAAAAAAGAGGAATGACACAGATTTTCAATTCAAATGGCGATGCTATTCCTGTTACCATTGTAGAATTTGAAGATGCAATAGTTGTTGATAAATTAACAGAAGAAAAAAATGGTTATAATGCAATAAAGATAGGAATATTTAATGATGTGAAGCCTAAAAATATTTCAAAACCAATAAAAGGTATTTTTAAAAATGAAAAAAAAGGACTTGATTTACCCTTTAAAAAAGTTTTAAAAGAGATACGTGTTGAAAAGTCTGATCTGGATAAAATAAACATCGGAGATAAAATAACTTTTACAGATGTTGTTAAAGAAGGTGATTATGTAGATGTTTCAGGTATATCAAAGGGAAAAGGAACACAGGGAGTAATGAAAAGACATAATTTTTCAGGTGGGGTAGGATCGCACGGTGGTATGTCTCATAGAAGACCTGGTTCAATTGGTTCAAATACTTTCCCTGCGCATGTATGGCGTGGAAAGAGAATGGCAGGCCATATGGGATGTCAATCCGTTACAGTACAGAATCTTGTTGTAGAAAAATTTAATGCAGAAAATAAATTTTTACTAATAAGGGGAGCATTACCAGGACCTAATGGTTCAATTGTTATTATAAAAAAGGCAATAAAAAAAACAGTAAAAAGATAAAAAAGGAGTTTGAATAAATGATTGTTGATATAATTAATAAAGAAAAACAGAAGACAGGAGAATTTGAAATAGATGATAAAATTTTAGAGACTAAAATAAAGGATGATTTGATTCATAATGTAATTTTAACCTATTTAAATAATATTCATACAAATTCTGCGCATACGTTAACCAGAGCAGAAGTATCAGGTGGTGGCAGAAAACCTTGGAGACAGAAACATACTGGTAGAGCTAGACATGGCTCCATTCGTTCACCAATATGGAAAGGTGGTGGCGTAGTTTTTGGACCGAGAGCAGTTAAAAAGAGATTATCTATTAATAAGAGGGATTCAAAGCAGGTATTAAAAGTTTTATTTGCAAAAAAATTAAGAGATAATAATGTGCTTATTCTTGATAGTTTTGAAATTGCACAACCAAAGACAAAAGAGCTGGTGAAAGTGTTAAATAACCTTGAACTTAAAGATAAAAAAGTATTAATTGTAATGGATAAAAAAGATGATAAGATTTATAAAGCTGGAAGGAATATAAAAAATTTAAAAATTTTACTTGCAAAAGATTTAAATGGATATGAATTTTTAATAAATGATAAATTTATTTTTTCAAAAGAATCATTACAGGAAATTTTAAGGAGAATTAATTGATGGATATCACAAATATTATTAAAAAGCCGTTTTTAACAGAGAAATCTGGACTTTTAAAAGAAAAAGGTAATTATTATTTATTTGAAGTTGATAAAAATGCTTCAAAGAAGATGATAAAAAAAGCAATAGAAGAACTTTTTAAAGTCCATGTAGAAAAAGTTAATACAGTTATATTACCAGGTAAAGCGAAGAGGTTTGGTAGAACTATTTCAAAAGCTAGGGAATTTAAAAAAGCTATTGTGAAATTAAAAGCTGGGGAAAAAATAGAACTGGTGGAAGGAGTATAAAATGGCTTTAAAAGAATTCAGACCCATAACACCGGGAAGAAGATTTATGATAGTTGATACCAAAGATGATATAACATCAGAAAAACCTGAAAAGTCATTGACTATTGGTTTGAAGAAAAAATCTGGCAGGAATGTGTATGGTAGAATTACATCCCGATTTAGAGGTGGCGGTCATAAACGGCTTTATAGAATAATTGATTTTAAAAGGGATAAATTGAATGTCCCTGCAGTTGTTGAAACAATTGAATACGATCCTAACAGAACTAGTAGAATTGCATTGCTGAAATATAAAGATGGTGAAAAAAGATATATTATTGCACCGCTTGGTTTAAATGTTGGAGATGTTGTTATAAGTTCAGAAGATGCAGAGGTGAAAGTAGGAAATAGTTTAATGCTTAAAAATATTCCTGTCGGGACACTCGTTCATAATGTTGAAATGATACCTGGTGCCGGAGGTAAAATAGCACGTAGTGCTGGATCTTTTGTACAGATCATGGGTAAAGAAAAGGATTATGTGATTGTTAAAATGCCATCTGGAGAGTTGCGCATGATTAATGCAAGATGTAGAGCAACTGTTGGTCAAGTGGGAAATCTTGATAATGAAAACATAGTTATAGGAAAGGCTGGTAGGAGTAGATGGCTTGGAAGAAGACCTCGTAATAGATCCATGGCGATGAATCCAGTTGATCACCCAATGGGTGGTGGAGAGGGTCGATCAAAAAGCGGTAAACATCCTCAGTCACCCACGGGTGTAAAAGCTAAGGGTTTTAAAACGAGAGATAAAAAGAAATTTTCAAATAAATATATAATTAGTAGACGCAATGCAAAAGGAGGAGTTGTATAATGAGTAGGTCTTTAAAAAAAGGACCTTTTGTTGATGAAAAATTATTAAAAAAAGTTATGAAAATGGCAGAGACTGGTGAAAAAAAGATAATAAAAACTTGGTCCAGGAGGAGTACAATAACTCCTGAAATGGTTGGATATACTTTTGCTGTCCATAATGGGAAAAAGTTTATACCAGTTTATGTTACTGAAATGATGGTAGGACATAAACTCGGTGAATTTGCCCCAACAAGGATTTTCAAAGGTCATGGAGAAGCAAGAAAAGAATCAACTGAAAAGACATAAATGATAATAAAAGGAGTATATTAAAATGGAAGCAAAGGCAATTGCTAGATATGTTAGAGTGACACCAAGGAAGACAAGGCTTGTAGCAGATGTGATAAAGAGGATGAGTGTATCGGATGCAGTTACAAAATTAAAATTTATAAAAAAATCTGCTGCTCCGCATCTTTTAAAAGTTATAAAGTCAGCTGTAGCAAATGCTACGAAAAATTTTGGAGTTGATGCAGATAAATTAAGAATAAAAGACATCATAGTTGATCATGGCCCTACTTTAAAATATGCAAAAAGATTTATACCCAGGGCCATGGGCAGGGCATCCTATATACATAAAAGGACCTGTCATATAACAGTTGTTGTGACAGATAATAATTAAAAAGGAGAAAAATAAATGGGTCAGAAGGTTCATCCAGAAGGACTTCGTCTTGGAATAATAAAAGATTGGAAATCAAAATGGGTTGCTAAAAAGAATTTTAAAGATATTCTTCTTGAGGATCATAAAATTAGGAAGTTTATTAAGGATAGATTATATACTGCCGGTATTTCAAAGATAGAAATTGAACGTGCTGGTAATAAAGCAATAGTAAAGATTTATACAGCCAAACCAGGAATGATTATAGGGAAAAAGGGGACAGAAGTTGAAGAAATAAGAAAAGAACTGGAAAAAATGACAGGTAAGCAGATATTGATAGAACCTAGAGAAATTCAAAAGCCTGAAATAGATGCACAATTAATTGCTGAGAATATCGCACAGCAGATAGAAAAGCGTGTATCATACAGGTGGGCGATGAAAAAGGCAATGCAAACAGCATTGCAAACATCACCATCACAGGGTGAAGAAGGTGCAAAAGGAATAAAAGTATGTGTTTCAGGGAGATTACAAGGTGCAGAGATTGCAAGATCTGAATGGTATGTGGAAGGTAGAGTGCCATTGCAGACATTGCGTGCGGATATTGATTATGGTTTTGCCATAGCAAAAACAACATACGGAACAATAGGAGTTAAGGTCTGGGTTTTTAAAGGAGAAAAAATATAATTCTGTAAATGAGCTGGAGGATAAAATAATATGTTAATGCCAGCAAGAGTAAAATTCAGAAAACAACAGCGTGGTAGAATGAAAGGTATTGCAACAAGTGCTAACAGAGTTCATTTTGGACAATATGGTTTAAAGGCTTTAGAACCTGCGTGGATTACAGCAAGACAGATAGAAGCAGTTCGTATTGGTATTAACAGACATTTAAAAAAAGGCGGTAAGATGTGGATAAGAATTTTTCCTGATAAACCGGTAACAAAAAAACCCGCTGAAACAAGAATGGGAAAAGGAAAGGGTATGCCCGAATCTTGGGTTGCTGTTGTGAAACCCGGAAGAATAATGTTTGAACTGGAAGGTGTAAGTAAAGAAGTTGCAATAGAAGCATTTAAGACAGCAGAAGCAAAGCTTCCCATAAAAACCAAACTTGTAACAAGGCATCAATTTTAATAGGAGTAAAATATGAAGCCACAGGAAATTAGGGAACTGACAGTTCAGGAGATAGAAAGAAAAATAAAGGAATATAGAGATAATCTTTTCAAATTAAATTTAAAATTAGCTACAAAACAGATTGAAAATACTTCTCAGTTAAGGATTTTAAAGCGTGATATCGCAAGGTTGATAACAATTTTAAAAGAAAAAAAATCCAAGGAGGCAGTTAAAGGATGAGCCAGGACAAAAGAAAAACATTAATAGGAGAAGTTGTTAGTGATAAAATGAACAAAACTGTTAAGGTTGTTATTGTGAGGCGTGTAAAACATCCGCTTGTGAAAAAATATATAAACAGGACAACAAAAATACTGGCTCATAATGAAAATAACATGGCAAAGGTTGGGGACACCGTGAAAATAAAAGAAGTCAGACCGATAAGTAAAAGAAAAAGATGGCTTGTCGTTGAAATTATAAAAAAAGCAGGAGAGCAGATACAGACTATTCTGGATAATGGGAGTGAGACTTATGATACAGGCGCAGACAAAACTTGAAGTAGCTGATAATTCAGGTGCAAAACAGATTATGGTAATTAAAGTTTTAGGTGGTACCAGAGCAAGATATGCAACAATAGGTGATGTTTTTGTTGCATCCGTAAAAGAAGCGATCCCTGGAGCACAAGTAAAGAAGAAAGATGTGGTAAGAGCTGTTCTTGTTCGTAGTAGAAAAGAAATCAGAAGAAAAGATGGGTCTTATGTTAGATTTGATTCAAACGCAGCGGTTATTATTGATGAACAGATGAACCCAAGAGGAACAAGAATATTTGGGCCTGTTGCCAGGGAACTTCGTGAAAAAAATTTTTTAAAGATTATCTCTTTGGCTCCTGAAGTTGTTTAGGAGGTTTATTAATGAAAATCAAAAAGAATGACATAGTTACAGTTATAAGCGGTAAGGATAAAGGTAAGAGTGGAAAAGTTTTAAAAGTATTTCCTAAAAAAAAGACTATTATTGTAGAAAAAATAAATTTTATAAAAAGGCATACGAGACCAACAAGAAAGGTACAACAGGGTGGTATTCTTCAAAAAGAAGCACCTATACATATATCAAAAGTGATGTTGATATGCAATAAATGTGGCAAGAAAACAAAAGTAAAGATAGAGAGACATTCCGGGCAACCTGTAAGAATTTGCAAAAAATGTAAAGAAATGATAGATACGAAATAATGACAAATAATGAATGGAGGAGTGTTGATGGCAAGATTAAAAGAAATATATAAAACAAAAATAATAGATAAATTGATGAAAGAATTTAATTATAAAAATGTCAATCAGGTGCCAAAACTTCTTAAAATAATTGTAAATATGGGTGTTGGTGAAGCAACACAAAATATAAAAGTTCTTGATCAGGCGGTTGATGACTTGGCTGCTATTACAGGACAAAAGCCTATAATAACTAGATCAAAAAAATCAATATCTAATTTTAAATTAAGACGTAATATACCGATTGGATGTAAAGTTACTTTACGCGGAGATAGGATGTATGAGTTCCTGGACAGATTAATATCAATTGCCCTACCAAGGGTTAGAGATTTTAATGGCGTTTCACGTGATTCTTTTGATGGCAGAGGTAATTATACACTCGGTATTAAAGAGCATATTATTTTTCCAGAAGTTAAATATGATAAAATCATACAGATACTTGGTATGGATATCAGTTTTATTACCTCGGCTAAAACCGATAAAGAAGCTTTTGGTTTACTTGAAAGTTTCGGTATGCCATTTAGGAAGAAATAAAATAAAGTTTTATTTACGGAGGCTAAAGTGACCAGAACCTGTTTGATGAATAAAGCTAAAAGAAAACCCAAATTTAAAGTCAGACAGAGAAATAGATGTGCAATATGTGGTAGACCTAGAGGTTATATGAGAGATTTCGGAGTGTGTAGAATCTGCTTTAGAAATCTTGCTTATAGAGGTGAAATTCCTGGTATCAGAAAATCAAGTTGGTGATTTATTTTAAGGAGGCAATATGGATCCGTTAGCAGATATGTTGACAATAATAAAAAATGGGAACCACAGATATAAAGATTTTGTTGATGTGCCATCATCAAAGATGAAACAAAACATTGTAAAATTATTGAAAGAAGAGGGCTTTATTAAAGGTTATAGGTATGTTGAAGACAATAAACAAGGAATTATCAGAATATATTTAAAATATGGACCCAATAAGGAAAGAGCTATTCATGACATAAAACGTATAAGTAAACCATCAAGAAAAATATATATGCCAATAAAGAAAATTCCAAAATTCAAAGATAAAGTTGGAACAGTAATTTTAAGTACATCTAAAGGAATAATGACTTTAGAAAAAGCCAAAGAATTAAATGTTGGTGGTGAAATACTTTTTCAAATATGGTAAAAAGGAGTAAAAAAACATGTCTCGTATAGGTAGATTACCAATAAAAATACCTGATGGAGTAAAGGTAAATATAGAAAATGAAAAGATAAAGATAGAAGGCCCAAAAGGAAAGATCGAACATATAAAGAATCCAAATTTTAATTATGAGATCAACAACAATGAGATTAAAATAACAGTAAAAAATAATGATGCTTCAAACAAAATTATAAAAATGTTTTATGGTATGGAGAGATCAATACTTAATAGTAAAATTAATGGCGTTGTGCAAGAATATACAAAAGTTCTTTTATTAAAAGGAATTGGTTATAAAGTCCAGGCACAGGGTAAAAATTTGAGTTTTACTGTTGGTTTTACGCATCCTGTAATTTATAAATTACCTGATAATGTTCAGGCGGAAATTGATAGTCAATCTAAAACAATGAGAATAATTTTAAAAAGTTATGATAAAAGTAGTGTTGGTAAAGTAGCTGCTGAGATAAGAAAGATAAAACCGCCAGAACCATATCAGGGTAAGGGTATAATGTATGAAAATGAAAGAATAAGAAGAAAGGTAGGCAAGGCAGCAGCAACAGGTGCGCCAGGAGCATCAAAATAATAAATGATTATATGGTTTACTATTTAAAATTTATTTAGGAGGAAAAGAAGTAAATGAAATTGAGCAAAAAAATGCATATAAGGAGATTAATGAGATATATAAGACATAGACGAGTTCGTAAAAAAGTAATCGGTACAGCACAGAAGCCGAGATTGATTATATTTAAAGGAGCACGTACCCTTTTTGCCCAGGTTATTGATGATACTGCTTCAAAGACATTGATAGGAATTGCAAGCAATTCAAAAGAATTAAAATCTTTGATAAAAGGTCCAAATATTGAAGGAGCAAAAATACTGGGAAAGTTTATTGCGGAAAAGTGTAAAGAAAAAGGTATAAAGGAAGTTATATTGGATAGAGGCGGATATAAATATCATGGAGTCATTAAATCATTTGCTGATAGCGTGAGAGAAAACGGAGTAAAGATATAAATTATAAAGGTAGGAGGATAATTTGAAACAGAAAGTTGATTGGAATAAACTTGCAGATTTAAAAGAATCAATCGTGAGTATAAACAGGGTGGCAAAAGTTGTGAAAGGTGGAAAAAGATTTAAATTCAGTGCACTTGCAATTGTTGGAGACGGACATGGCCATGTCGGATATGGGCTTGGTAAAGCAAGAGAAGTACCTGATGCAATTAGGAAAGCAGCAAACAGGGCTAGAAAGAATATGATAAAAATACCTATTAAAAATACAACTATACCGTATGAAGTTATAGGAGATTTTGGTGCTGCGAGAGTATTATTAAAACCAGCATCTCCTGGAACCGGTGTTATTGCTTGTGGAACAGTGAGAGCTATTGTTGAACTCGCTGGTATACATGATATATTAACAAAGATTATAAGTAGAACTACCAATCCATTTAATGTTGTCTATGCTACATTTAAGGCTCTTGAGCAACTGGAAGAGCCTGAAAAAATTTTAGAATTCAGGAAAGGTGTAAAATAATATGTCAAAGATCAAAGTTAAGCTTATTAAAGGATTAGCCGGTAAGCTAAATAAAAATAAAAAAATAATAAAAGCACTTGGGCTAAAAAAAATAGGTGATGAAAAAGTATTTGAAAAAAATGATTCAATCATGGGTATGATAAAGAAAGTTTCTTTCATGCTGGAAGTTAATGAGATGAAATAATGGAGGAAATTAAATGTTTGAAGATTTGAAGATAAATAACAAGAAGAGAAAAAAGAGGACCAGAGTGGGTAGAGGTCGTGGTAGTGGCCTGGGTAAAACAGCTGGCCGTGGAAATAAAGGACAGAACTCAAGAAGCGGTGCTGGAAAACCACCATGGTTTGAAGGCGGACAACAGACATATGTTCGTAGAGTACCAAAAATAGGATTTAAAAATCCTTTTAAAGATGACATTCAAATAATAAATATAGGTTTTTTGAATGAAAAATTTGAAAGTGGTTCAATCATAGATAAAAATATTTTGTTTGAAAAGGGTTATATAAAAGATAAAGAAAAAAAATTAAAAATTTTAGGTGATGGCAATATATCAAAGTCTTTTACCATAAAGGCAGATAAGTTTTCTAAGAACGCTATTGATAAAATACAGCAAGCTGGCGGAAAGGTGGAAGTGATATAATGGAACAGCTGTTAAATATTTTTAAAATACCGGAATTAAAGAGACGTATACTTTTTATGCTCGGTATGTTGTTTATATTTCGGCTTGGTGCACATGTGCCCACACCAGGTGTAAATGCCCATGTTATGAATATGCTTGTTTCCCAGCAAGCTGGTGGATTCCTAGGTTTTTTTGATTTATTTTCTGGTGGGGCTCTTGGACAATTTGCGATTTTTTCTCTTGGTATAATGCCTTATATTTCTGCTTCAATTATTTTACAGCTATTGACTGCTGTTATCCCACAACTTGAAGCGCTATCAAAAGAAGGTGATGCTGGTAGAAAAAAAATAACACAATATACAAGATATTTAACTGTTGGAATATGTATGATACAGGCGACTGCTGTAACTTTTTGGTTGAAAACTGTAAATGTTGGTGGCGTTCCACTTGTCCCTAATTATAATATTATGTTTATAATTACAACTGTTTTGACTTTAACAGCAGGCACTATTTTTTTAATGTGGTTAGGAGAACAGATGACTGAATACGGTATTGGTAATGGTATGTCTATGTTGATTCTTGCAGGTATCATTGCTAGGATTCCGAGTCAGATAGGTAGAATGCTAGGGCTCATGCAGGGAGGCACATTATCACTTTTTCAGTTATTGCTTTTTATTGCAGTTATGATTGCACTTACTGCTGTTGCTGTTATTTCTCAGCAATCATACAGAAAAATTCCTGTGCAGTATGCTCAGAGGATTATAGGTAGAAAAATATATCGTGGCCAGTCAACTAATCTTCCTTTAAAGATAGATTATTCAGGAGTCATTGCTGTTATTTTTGCATCATCAGTTATGGTTATTCCTTCTATGATTGCAAAATTATTGAGCCGTCCAGGTAGAACAGATGTGTTAAATAAAATACTTGAAGTAATGAATTCATTATTCTCTGCGGGACATATTGTTTATATATTGATTTATTCTGCACTTATAATATTTTTCTGTTATTTTTACACTGCAATAAGTTTTAATCCGAATGACCTTGCAGAAAACATGAAAAAAAATGGAGGATTTGTTCCTGGGATAAGACCAGGGCAACCAACAGCTGAATATATAAATAACATTTTATCACATATAACCCTTGGTGGAGCCTTACTTGTTGTTCTTATTGCAATTATACCTGATTTAATAGGATATTATACTGGCATTGGAATGTACTTTGGAGGAACAACACTTCTTATTATGGTTGGAGTTTCTCTTGATCTTATACAGCAGATAGAGGCACATTTACTTATGAGGCACTATGAGGGGTTTATGAAATCAGGAAAAATCAGGGGAAGAAGAATATAAAATATAAGGAGAAAAAATATGATTTTCATATTACTGGGACCACCCGGAGCTGGTAAAGGTACTTATTCTGAGAAACTTATTAAATTTTATAAAATACCACAGATTTCAACAGGTGATATTTTGAGAGCAGCTGTTAAACAGGGGACAGAACTTGGTAAACAGGCAAAGGATTATATGGATAAGGGTTTGTTAGTTCCTGATGAAATAATTGTTGGAATAATTGAAGACAGAATAAAAGAACCGGATTGTAAAAATGGTTTTTTACTTGATGGATTTCCAAGGACTGTTGCTCAGGCAGACGCTCTTGAATTTATTTTTAATAAGAATAATTTAAAATTAAATGCAGTTATTGATTTTACAGTGAGAGAAGATATTTTATATAAACGCCTAACAGGCAGACGTCTATGTAAAAATTGTGGCGCAAATTATAATATTTTTACGCTACCACCAAAAAAAGAAGGTGTATGTGATAGATGTGGTAGTGAACTGTATCAGAGAGACGATGATAAAGAAGAAGTGATAGCTAAAAGATTGAGTGTTTATAAAAGTCAAACAGAGCCCCTGATTGATTATTATAAAAAAAGGGGGCTATTGAAAAGCATAGATGCATCAGAAGGAACCATAGATGAAATTGTGCAGAAGATAATAGATATTTTAAAATAAAAAATATGATAGAACTTAAAAGCAAAGATGAAATAGATAAAATAAAAAAAAGCTGTGAGATAGTAAAAAAGGTTCTTTACAGACTAAAAGATATGATAAAGCCGGGGCTACCCACTATAGAACTTGATAGAGAGGCATACAGAATTTCAAGGGAACATGGTGCAGAACCAGCATTTTTAAATTACCGTGGTTTTCCTGCATCCATATGTGTTTCTATTAATAATGAAGTGGTGCATGGAATTCCATCACAGAAAAAAATATTAAAAGATGGAGATATTGTTTCAATTGATTTTGGGATTTTATATAATGGATACTATGGAGATGCTGCAATTACAGTTCCTGTTGGGAATGTCACGGCAATAGCCAATAAATTAATTGATGTTACAAGAGAAGCCTTATATAAAGGAATAGAAAAAGCAAAAAAGGGAAATAAATTATTTGATATATCATACGCAATTCAAAGTTATGTTGAAAAAAATGGCTTTTCAGTGGTTAGAGATTTTGTGGGTCATGGTATAGGAAAAAAATTACACGAAGAACCAATGGTCCCAAATTTTGGAAAACCTGGAACTGGAGTAAATCTTGAAACCGGCATGGTTTTAGCAATTGAACCAATGGTTAATGAAAAAGAATATGAAATCTGTGTTCTTGATGATAACTGGACTGTTGTTACAAAGGATAATGGATTATCGGCTCATTTTGAACATACAGTTGCAATAACTGATAATGGAACTATGATTTTAAGTGAGTGAAATTTTTTATAGAGGTTTTATATATGTCAAAGGAAGATATGATAGAAGCAGAAGGTGTAATAATTGAACCGCTGCCCAACGCGACTTTTCGCGTGGAACTCAGCAATGGGCATAAAATACTTGCTCATGTATCAGGTAAAATGAGGATGAATTTTATACGTCTTTTACCTGGTGATAAAGTTACGGTGCAGCTGTCACCATATGATTTAACCAAAGGAAGAATAATATACAGACATGATAAGAAAAAGGAAAAAAAGGAGAATGAAAAATGAAGGTCCGCGCATCAGTAAAAAAGATATGTGCTAAATGTAAGATAGTGAAAAGAAAAGGTAAAATTTTTATAATCTGTGAAAACCCAAAACATAAACAGAGACAGGGATAAATAATGTTCATTAAAATATTCGCAAAAGATTTTCTAAAAAAATGTTTTAAAATAGTTTATAAATAATTCATAAGAAGTTCTAAAGTAGAAAAAACTACTTTAAAACCAACTAAGAAACGTATGAACGCTTTTTGAATAGAATTTTTTATTAAAAATATGTTGAAATAGGAGGAATAAATGGCAAGAATAGTTGGTGTTGATTTACCAAAAAATAAAAGAATTGAGATAGCTTTGACTTATATATACGGTATTGGTCTTTCTCTTTCCAGAAAAATTTTAAAAGAAGCAAATGTAAATCCTGATACAAGAGTTTATAATTTAACAGAAGCCGAAGTCCATAAAATACAGGAAGTTATAGTGAAGAGTGGAATAAAAGTTGAAGGTGATTTACGCAAAGAAGTGGCGCAAAATATAAAACGTTTAATTGACATAGGGTGTTACAGAGGTATACGTCATAGAAAAGGATTACCAGTGCGTGGGCAGCGGACTCGCTCCAATGCAAGAACAAGGAAAGGCCCAAGAAAGACAGTTGGGACAAGAAAGTCGGAAAAAGCAGAAAAATCAGAATAATTGAAAAGATATTAAAGGAGGTTTATTTTGGCTAAGTCAAAAAAACACAAAACAATACCAGAGATTGCTATTGCTCGTATAAATGCAACATTTAACAATACTATTGTTACAATTACCACTAAAGATGGTAATACGATATCATGGGCAAGTGGTGGTACAGTTGGTATGAAGGGTTCAAGAAAATCAACACCATTTGCAGCGCAGTTAGCAGCAGAAAAAGCAGGTAAGGCTGCTTATGATCTTGGTGTGCGTAAAGTTGAAGTATATGTAAAAGGCCCAGGTGAAGGCAGAGAACCAGCGATAAGGTCTTTGCAGACGGTTGGGCTTGAAATAACCTTAATAAAGGATGTTACACCAATACCACATAATGGTTGCAGACCACCTAAAAAAAGAAGGGTCTGAAATTATTTGCAGGAGGTACAAAATTGGCAAGATATACAAAAGCATTATGTAGATTATGCAGAAGAGAAGGAATAAAATTATTTTTAAAAGGACAGAGATGTTTAACTGAAAAATGCGCCTGTTCAACTTCAAGGCGTCCATATATTCCAGGTATGCATCATGATTCTCCCCGGAGGAAGCTATCAGAGTATGGCAAACAGTTACGAGAAAAGCAAAAGGCAAAGAGAATATATGGTATTTTTGAAAGACAGTTTAGACGTTATTTTGCAATTGCAAATAGATTGCCGGGAGAAACAGGGGAAAATCTTTTACGACTTCTTGAAACACGCCTTGATAATGTTGTGTATGAAGGTGGATTTGCACTTTCGCGCAGACAAGCTCGTTTTTTTGTAACTCATGGTAAAGTTTTGGTTAATGGTAAACGGATAAATATTCCATCATATCAGGTAAAACCAGGAGAGAGAATAAGTTTATCAGAAAGTATTTCAAATAATGAAAATGTCCTAAAAGCAATAAGTGAAGCTCAGAAAAAGAAAGCTACACCATCATGGTTTGAAGTTAATTATGATAAAAAAGAAATACTTATAAAAAATCAACCATCAAGAACTGATATTTCTGTTCCTATACAAGAACAATTAATTGTTGAATTATATTCAAAATAATTAAAGAAAGGGGATATCAAATAATGAAATGGAAAAATTTACAAAAACCAAAAAAATTAGAAAAGGTGGAATTAAGTGATAAATTTGGAAAGTTTATTTCCGAACCATTTGAACGTGGTTATGCTATAGCCATAGGAAACGCTTTAAGGAGGATACTGCTGTCATCTATTCCTGGTGCTGCAATAACATCTGTGAGAATAGATGGTGTTCAACATGAATTTCAGACAATACCAGGAGTAATGGAAGATGTTTCAGAGATAATTTTAAATTTAAAACAGGTAAAAATTTCTATGGATAGTGATACTCCTAGAAAAATATATTTGGATGTAAGCGGAGAGAGAGAGATAACAGCTGGAGATATAAAATGTGATAGCGATATAAGGATTATAAATCCAGAACTGCATATTGCGACACTTACAAGTAGGGATGCCAGGTTATCAATGGAGATGGAAGTTGATACTGGAAGGGGTTATGTGACAGCGGATAAAAATGCACGTCAGGATATGCCGATTGGGACGATACCGATTGATTCTATTTTTACACCAGTTTTAAATGTAAAGATTGAAGTGGAGAATACCAGAGTAGGGCAGATTATTGATTATGATAGATTGATACTTGAGGTAACAACTGATGGTAGAATAGACCCAGAAACAGCAGTAACGCAGGCAGCTCTGATTTTGAAAGAATATCTTAATATATTTATAACACAAGAAGGCGAAATAGAGATAAAGGAAGAAAAGATAGATGAAGAAAAGGAAAAGCAAAAATTATTACTTGCTAAAAGTGTAGAAGAATTGGAACTTTCTGTTCGTTCTTCTAACTGTCTTAAAAATGCAAATATTAAAACAATTGCAGATTTGGTTGTAAAGACAGAGATAGATATGCTTAAATACAGGAATTTTGGGCGTAAGTCACTTAATGAGATTAAAGAAGTTCTTGCTGAAATGGGTTTGAGTTTTGGAATGAAAATAGATAAAGAAACAATGAAAGAAATAAAAAAATTGGCGAAAGCGAATAAATAAAAGGATTGAAGGAGTAATGATATGAGACATTTAAAAAGTGGGAAGAAATTTGGAAGACCAAAAGATCACAGAAAAGCATTGATGAAAATGCTTTGTTCACAGCTTATAAAATATGGTAGGATTAAAACTACCCTTGCAAAGGCAAAATATTTAAGAACTGTTATAGAGCCACTTATAACAAAAGCAAAAAAAGGTGGTTTGCATAATATAAGGCAGATTGCGCGGATAGTAACAGATAAGTCATTACTTACCAAACTTTGTAAAGAAGTTGCACCGTTATATGCAGATAGAAATGGAGGTTATACAAGGATTTTAAAACTTGAAGGCCGGGCTGGTGATAATGCTGCTATGGCATTTATAGAATTCATTGACAAGGAAAAGATATATAAACCGGAAGAACCAAAAGACCAGAGTAAAAAACAGGAAGTAAAACCAGAAAAAGAAACAAAAGAAAAGAAAGAAGCAAAACAAAAAGACCTAAAAAAAGAAAAAGATCAGAAAAAGGAAGAAAAGAAAGAAAAAACAAAAAAATAAATATTGCTTTGCATTTTTATTATTAAGGAGGATAATATGCCGTTAGTTGGAACAAAAGAAATGTTTGCAAGAGCAAATAAAGAAGGTTATGCAATTGGTGCTTTTAATGTTAACAATATGGAAATTTTACAAGGAATTGTTGATGCTGCAAAAGAAGAAAGAGCTCCGCTGATTTTACAGGTATCTGCGGGAGCCAGGAAATATGCAAGACCTGGATACTTAATACATCTTGTTAAAGCAGCGGAGGAAGATTCAGGTCTTCCTATTGCACTTCATTTAGACCACGGTGAGGATTTTGAAATATGCAAACAATGTGTTGATGGTGGTTTTACATCTGTTATGATTGATGCCTCGCGTCTTCCTTTTGAAGAAAATATTAAAGAAACAAAAAGAGTGGTTGATTATGCACATTCAAAAGGTGTTGTGGTTGAAGCAGAACTTGGAAAATTAGCCGGTATTGAGGATGCGGTAAACGTATCAGAAGCAGATGCTAAATTTACAAATCCTGAGCAGGCAGCGGAATTTGTAAAAAGGACAGGGTGTGATTCTTTAGCAGTTGCAATAGGAACAAGTCATGGAGCATATAAATTTAAAGGCGAACCAAAATTGGATTTTGATAGATTAAAACAAATTATGGATTTATTACCACCTGGATATCCACTTGTTTTACATGGTGCATCATCTGTACCACAATATCTCGTTGAAAAATGTAATAAATACGGTGGTAAGATGCCTGGTGCTCAGGGTGTGCCTGAAGAGATGCTTAGAAAAGCAGCATCAATGGGTGTTGCAAAGATAAATATAGATACAGATCTTAGAATTGCAATGACAGCAACTATAAGAGAAATATTTTACACAAAACCAGAAGAATTTGACCCAAGAAAATATTTAGGTCCTGCAAGAGATGCTATAAAAGAAGTGGTAAAACATAAAATAAGAAATGTGCTAGGCTGTTCAGGAAAGGTATAATAAAATTAGAACAAAATATAATTATTTTTTATTTTATATACTTTCTCTAATAAAAAATAATATAACATTAAAATAAAAATATAAATTTTAATAAAGATAATTATATAACCTCTTGTAAACCCACATAAATATAAATTATATTGATTTTGACTTAATTTATTTTATATTGTATAATTTATCACTATAATAAAAATTATATTTTAAAAAAGTCAATGATTGAAAATAAATGTAGAAAAATTAATAAATATAATCATAATATTTATTATTATATTATTTTTTTGTTTTGTTTTGTTTTTTTATTAGGACATGCTGCTTATTATCTACCTTTTATTGCTGATGATGCTTTGATTTCTCTGCAGTATGCAAAGAGATTTTTAGCAGGCAAAGGTCTTACATGGACTGATGGCATACCTGTTGAAGGTTATTCAAATCTTTTATGGATACTTTTAATTTCTTTTCTGGGGTTATTTAAAATTGATTTAATAATATCAGTTAGAGTGTTGGGGGTTATATTTTTTTTTATAACGTTTTTTTATTTAATAAAAAATGCAATAGAAGAACAAAATAACAAATATATTGCGATAT
>JAOAIN010000123.1 GCA_026414685.1 Candidatus Goldiibacteriota bacterium | reverse complement strand
GATGATGGATATATACTTGATGGAATTCTTATTAAAAATAACTCCAAAAATTATTTGATTTATTTTTATGGTAATGGACAATCAATATATGAATCATTTGAAAGATTATTATTTCTTTCAAAAGAATTTAATTTAAATGTTATCTGTTTTGATTATCGTGGATATGGGAAATCAACTGGTAAACCATTTTTTGATAATTTATTATCAGATGCAATTTTAATACATGACTATGTGAAAAACACCTTTAAACCCGATAAACTTTTCATTTTCAGTCAATCAATTGGCACTGTTCCATGTGTTGCAATAGGAAGTGTGAAAAAAGTGGATGGTATTATAATGGAAGCACCATTTAATAATGCAAAAGAAGCTGTCCCCAGAATGACGGAAGGATTACCCCCACCTTTTTGCTGGATAATAAAATTGGATGTAGAAAGAAGATTAAAAGAAAAAAAGCCTCAGCCAGATGAAATGATAAAAAGTTTTAAAGCACCACTCCTTATAATTCATGGAAAAAACGATGATTGTTTCCCTATCGACATAGGAGAAAAAATGTATATTGCTGCAGGGTCAGAAAAGAAAAAATTCGTTATACTACCTGATACAAAACATGATAATGTGGATATTATGAAAGGAAAAGCATATGAAGAAATAAAGATGTTTTTTAAAAATGTTCATAAATAGTTCTAAATTAGTTCTTACTGTTTTCTCTTTAAAACATCCAGAAACAAAAAGAAATTTAAGATAAAAATACCTAAAAAAAGTATGGAAGTAAAAGAAAATGGAAATAAAATAAAAATAGTAACAGTCAATATAAAAACCATTGCAAGATATAACATTGTGATTTTTTTATCCATTTTTTAACCACCATGAAAACAATGAAATAACAAATATAACAAATATTACAGGTCTTATTATCATTTTATTAAATAGAATATACTTTAAATTGTCAATACTGATTCTAAGGCTCATTGAAAGAATAATAAATATTTTATTCAAAATATTTATTGAATAAATAAATCCTCCTATTAAAAATATTGTCTGAACATAAGGATTAAAATATACAAAATTATTAATTATTTTATAAATAAGATATATTTCAACAAAAAAAGTCAGAATAATTCCCAAAAAAAGTTCTCCAGCACTTTTTATTTTATTAAAATTATATTTTATATATGACACTGTGTATTGTCCTTTTGAATTTGAAAAAAATGAATCAAATAAAATACTTATAAATAATAAAATAGTTATGATGAGAAAAATATCAACACTGTTTACATTTATAACTGAAAAACATAAAAGAGATAAAAAAAGTATATTTATAAAATCAGAAATAAAAAAACTTTTTATATTTTCCTCTGTCAATAAATTATAAACGGATAGTAAAAGTAAAATAAAAGATAAGATAAAAACAGGATAAATTACTGCAGTCCACAAATTAAAAAATTCAATTAATTTTAAAAAAACAGCTAGTGTAATTGTAAGTGCTAGGAAAATAATGTTTTTATCTTTTCCATTTTCTCTTTCAGCAATTGCAATGGTATTAATTGTTCTACCAGTTGCAAAAGTGGACAAAATTAAAAATATTATACCGCCATTGATGCCTATTGCTTGTATTTTGGTTTTATCGGCTAGTAAAAAAACAGCAGTAAAAATTAATGACATGAAAATATAAAAATACTTCTGTGGTTTAATTTCACAGTAAAGATATGAAAATGCTGTTTCAAAAATAATAAAACCAATATAAAAAATTATAAATGTTGGATTTATAAAAATTATTTGTAAAGCAATTATAATAATCAATCCTAAAATGCAATCTTCTATTTTTTCACATTCATTAAACAAAAATAAATAACAACATATAACAGAAACCAACAAAAATAGATAAACTCTATTAACCGTAATACCTGCAACAGTTTCAAATTTATATTTTGTATAAAAAAATAAAAAAATGTCAGAAAAAAATAAAAAAATTATGGATATGTAAAAAAACAAAATACCAAGTTTTTTATAAGACCTCTGATATTGAGTTAAAGATGAGAGTATAATTATAAAAATAGAAGCTATAAAAATACCACCATAAACAAAAAATTTTTCAATAAATGGTAAAGAAGTAAAATTTATATTCATAAAAGATCATTAACCTTTATCACTGTAACTTCTTTTGATGTCTGACAGGATACAAAAATATAATTACCATCAGGAGATATATTGATAAATCTTGGACGTGAATCCTTCTTTGTTATTTCAAAAATTTTTCTCTTTTTCTTTAAATCAACAAAAATAATTTTATCCTTTAATGGAACAGTTACATAAAGGTATTTTTTAGATTTTGAAAGAACGCCACGAAAAATCCCGCCATCAACAAGAATGTTATACTTTAATTTATAATCCCTAGTATCAAAGACATTTATTGTACTTTGTTGGTTAAAAGAATACTCCCATTCATTTATTATTGCAATATAATATTTATCTAGCTCTATTAGTTGTGCAGGCGAAACACCCGCATCAATTTTTGTAAATAAGCACCTACTTTTTTCAACATCAAATAATTGAATAACATTGGTGTATTTACAGGCTACATATAAATATTTATTATTTTTTGTAAGCAGTATATCTGCTGGCCATTTTTCTGTGGGTATTTTGTCTTTAATTACCTTTTTATCTATATCTATGATAGTTATATTTGAGCTCCCGATATTTGCAACATATAATAATTTTTTTATTGCATTATATTCAAGTGCAGAGGGGTGCTGACCTCCGCTCGGTATATTTATTGTTTCCCCACTTAACATTTTATAAATAGTCAGATTTGAGCTTGTCTTATTAACAGAATATACAATATTATTTTTAATCAGGATTTCAACTGGATTGACTCCTGAGTTTATCACCTTTTTTGTCTTACCAGAAACCATATCAACTATATAAATCTTGTTTTCTCTTTCAGAGCCAATGAGAATTTTGCCCCCATCTGTAACTGCAATATCAGCGGGTATAAAAGTTAATTTAAAATTTTTTTCAATCTGTGGCATTATTTTTTCTTTTGTCTTGCATCCTGAAAATATAAAAATAGAAATTATAATGATAAAAATTAAAAAAAACTCTTTAAAATTCACTTTTATTAAATTCTTGCTAGGGCAAAAAATAAGTAGGAAAATAAAACACAAAATTAAAAATAAATATACTGACAGAATATTTTCTGATATGTTTATTAAATAAAATAAAACATAAATTTTAAAAACAACAATTAATAATAATTTAGAGTTATTTTTTATAAAAAAATAATATGCGGTAATAAGTGATAACGTAAACAAAAATGTAGCAAAAATCATCTATCAATATCCTGCCTAGATAATATCTTTTTCAAAATAAAAAAACAGTTAATTGTTACTAGAAAAAATAAAAAAATTATATGTATCTGTTCTATAATAGTTATCTCAACTGGAAGAACATTTTTATATTTTATGCCTGCAATAGTAAAAAAGAGTATCGGAATTAATCCGATAAAAAAAATAAAATCCTTTTTATTAAAGTGTATATCTTCTTCCATGAACAATATAAAAATATTGGTAATAAGCATAAGCAACATAAAAATAAAAGCACTCTTTATTTTCATGACTGAAAGAAATATAAAAATCACAACATCAATAAATGTTAAAAAAATAAATTTATATTTTTTTCGGGGTAAAAAAAAGACAGAAAACCAGAGTAAAGAAAAAATAAAAACAATTTTTTGCATTAAAAAAATTTCAACTCCCTTATTTTATGACCTTATGTCTTTTCTCATAATTTTCCCAATCAAATACAATTGCACTTGCAACAAACCAGGAAGAATAAGTTCCTATTATTATACCCAGAGTAATTGCAAAAGCAAAATTATTTAACACATGACCTCCAAATAAATACAAAGCAAGCGAAACAAAAAGTGTGGTTCCCGATGTTATTATGGTCCTGCTTAAAACCTCATTTATACTTCTATTTATAATACTTTCAAATGACTCTTTTAAAATATTTCTCATGTTTTCTCTAATTCTATCAAAAACAACAACTGTATCTGTGAGTGAATAACCAGCTATTGTCATAAGGGCAGTAATAACTAAAATATCTATTTCTCTTCCTAGTAAAACCATGATGCCTAATATTGCCAAAACATCATGTAGTGTAGCAATAGTTGCTGCAACAGCAAATTTAAACTTAAATCTTATCCAAATATAAACAAGTATGCCTATGGCCGCCCAGAATATTGCATATAAAGCTTTTTGTTTTAACTGCGCTGATACAACAGGCCCTATCATATTTTCTTCTAAAACTTCTAGATTATTATCCTGTAATTCTTTTTTTAAAGCATCAATTATCTCAGTTGAACTGGATGCTTTTGAATCTTTTAAAGTTGTCCTTATCAAAAAAATATTTTCCGTCTCTGCTCCTATTTTTTGGAGAGATGCTTTATAACCTATTTTATTTAATACTTCTCTAATTTTATCTGTTGAAATTGGTTTTGAAAATTTAACCTGCACAGTTACTCCACCTGTAAAATCAAGTCCCATAACTGCAGTTCCAGTTATTATTCTATAAATAGCAAAAACACCAAAAAAAATAAGTAAAAATGAAAACACATATGCCATTTTTCTTAATTTTAGAAAATCTATATTTGTATTTTTTAATATTTCAAACATTTATGCCTCCATTTTATATACTTAAAGAAGAATATTGTTTTCTCATTTCAAACATTGCCTGGGTTATAAAGAACGCAGTATATAAACTGACTGTTACACCCCAGAAAAGCGTAACTGCAAACCCACGGACAGGACCTGTTCCAAATTGGAATAATATTGCCGCTGTTATAAGTGATGTTACATGTGAGTCTATAATTGTCCATAACGCCCTGTTATAACCTGCATCTATTGCAGCACGTATAGTTTTGCCTGTTCTTAATTCTTCTCTTATTCTTTCAAATATTAAAACATTTGCATCTACTGCCATACCAAGTGTAAGGGTTAAACCCGCAATACCCGGTAATGTTAAAGTTGCATTTAAAGCTGCCATAATGCCAAGTACAAAAAGTAAATTGAAAAATAGAGCAATATCAGCAAATAAACCTGATATCCTATAATAAATAGCCATAAAAATAACAACAAGTAAGGCGCCTATAATAATTGCTTTTTTACCTTTTTCAATTGAGTCAGCACCAAGTGATGGTCCTATAACATTTTTGTTTATAATATTTACTGGTGCTGGCAGAGCACCTGCACGCAGGACAAGGGCTAAATCCTTTGCTTCTTCTATTGTGAAATTACCCTCTATAATTCCTTCTCCACCACTTATTCTTGTTTTGATAACTGGTGCAGAATATATGGTATCATCAAGAATGATTGCAAGACGTCTACCAACATTATCACCTGTTACTTCTGCAAATTTTCTACCACCTTCAGGAGATAATTTAAACCACACAATTGGCATACCATAGGTCCCTATCTGGACTTTCGCATCAACTAAATCAGCACCTGTTACTGTTTGTTTTTTATTTAAAACCATACGCTCGCCTTCTCTGTTTTTTAGCACATAAACATTTTCTGGAATTTTGGATGCAACAGTGTTTCCCTGATTATCTGTAATATCTGAAATCTTTATATTTTCATCAACAAGTTTAAATTCAAGCATCGCTGTTTTACCTATTATATTTAATGCTCTTTCTGGATCTTTAATACCAGGCAGTTGAATGACTATATATTTATCTCCTTCCCTTTGTATGAGTGGTTCTGCAACACCTAAAGCATCAATTCTGTTTCTTAAAATTTCAAGTGCTCTTGCAACCGCCTCTTCCAGTTTTGTATCCTTTGGTAAATTTTTTTCATCAACTTCTAACTTTAAATACATACCACCCTGCAGGTCAAGTCCTAATTTTATCTTGCCTTTTTCAATAACATTGCCTGTTGCGTCCTTTATATCAAAAGGTGGCCAAACCTTCCAAACTGATAAAATAATAAAAATAAGTGTTATGACTCCCACTATTTGCACTCTATTTCTCATTTTTTCCTCCAGATTATTTCTTTTTTAATAATTCTTCTACTTTATTTA
>JAOAIN010000109.1 GCA_026414685.1 Candidatus Goldiibacteriota bacterium | reverse complement strand
TGATAAAGGTGTTTTGGTTAAAAAGGGTGTTTGGCATGGTTTGCGGGTTTTATCTGAAAAAGCAGGGATAAAAGTAACAGAAAATTATGAAGTGGCTTCTATTTTTCATAAATTAAAAAAACCTATTGATATTAATTTTGTATAATTTTTTAACCTAATATTTTTTATTTTACATCAAAATTGGTGTAATAAAAAAATAAAAAAATCTGTGACCAGTGGTAAATATAAAAGTTCATTAAATACCAACTTTTTGAGTTGAATGAGAATAGTTTAATAGGATAAAAAATATATGGGTGACTATTTTAAAAAAATTTCAATTCATTTGTTTATTCTTTTTATTTTAACATTACCATTTTGGTTTTCAAATCTTGATATTTTATTTAGTTCTTTTTTTTATAATAGGACTTCTGGATGGTATTTATTCAATAATAAAATAATTGTGTTATTATATAAATACGGCACTTATCCTGCTATAATTTTTTCTGTTTTTTTCATTTTTGTTTTGACTCTTCAGAAGATATTTAAGAGTGGCGAAAATCTTAAAAAAATAGCAGTTGTGTTTTTGATAACTTTAATTTTTGCACCTGGCGTTATTATAAATGTTTTGTTAAAAAATTATACAGGAAGACCGCGACCAAGAGAGATAGTTGAATTCAATGGTAAATGGGAATACAAAAAAGTATTACAATTAGGTCAACCAGGTAGGGGTTATTCATTTCCATGTGGACATTGTTCTATGGGATTTATTTTTTGCTCTGTTTATTTTGTTTTAAGAAATAAAAGAAAAATTCTTGCAAATGTTTCTTTATGGATGGGTATTATTTATGGGATAATAATGGGAATTGGAAGAATAGCCCAGGGTGCTCATTTTTTATCTGATGTTATCTGGGCAGGTGGTATTACCATAATAACTTCTGAAACTGTATATTATTTAATATTTGAAAATAAAAGAAATTATATTGCTGATTTTTTAATTGATAGAAAAATTCCTGTTATCCCAGCTATTATTTTATCATCTGTTTTTATTTTAATATTATTTTTATTTTTTCTTATGTCTGTGCCATTTTACAAAGAACACAAAATAGATATGAAAATTAATAATAATATTTTAAAATTTGTTTTTAATGGGATTGGTAATTTAAAAATAAACGAAGTGGATAATAGTCCAAATATATTTATTTCTGCATCTGGTTTTGGTTTTCCTAGGTCAAATTTTTACTGGAACTATGCTTTAAATGAGAAAGATTTGAATTCCGATATTGTTTTTAATACATACGAGAAAGGTCTTTTTCAGGAACTAACAGCTAATATTGACATAGCTCTCCCATATAATAAAAATAATGAAATAATTATTAATAATATCAATGGAAATATTGAATGTGATTTACCTGTTTATACATCAAAATGTGTTTTATTTACAAAAAGGGGAGATATTTTTTTAAATATCAATGGAAAAATAAAAGAATTATTTATAAAAAATTTAAAAGGCAATATTTATCTAAATTTGAATAAAGATGCATATGTTGAACCAAATTCTTTCATAACGATAAATGCTGCTTCAGGTAGGGTTGAGATAAAAAATCAGAGTAGTTATTTTAAAGAATTAAATGATGGTAAAAAAGAGATAACTGGCTCAAAAGAATTATTTTTGCGAAGTAAAAAAACAGGACATATATATTTGAATATAAACGCAAAAAAAATAATTATAAATTGATTTTTTATATTATGAATATAAATTTAAAATTTTAAGAAGGTGGTTGTTTATGTCACGATATATTGATGTAAAATATTATATAGAAACACCCGATCCTTTAAAAAAAGCCGTTGAATTAATTGCAACTATGCAATCAACAGGAACTTGGTCAGGTGTAAAACAGGAAACAAAAAAACTTATAAAGAAGTTTGGAGCTAAAGTTAAAGATATTAAAGAACTAAAAAAAATAAATAAAATTCATTTGCCAACAAAAAGAAAAATAAAAGGAAAATTAAATTGCGCAGAAGCAGTCATATCATATCCGTGGGAGAATTTTGGTAAAAATATCGCAATGCTTTTATCTACTGTTGCAGGTGAAGTTTATGATTTATCAGAATTAACAGCAATAAAAGTTATTGATATAAATTTTCCGATTGAGTATTTAAATTTATTTAAAGGACCCAAATTTGGAATTGATGGTTCTCGTGAAATTGCTTATGCTTATGATAGACCTTTATTTGGTGCTATTACAAAACCATGTGTAGGATTAACACCAAAACAGATTTCCAAAATTGCTTATGAAGTATCAATGGCTGGTATTGATTTTATAAAAGATGATGAACTTTTGGCTGATGCTTCATATAATACTATTGCAGCCAGAAGCAGAGAAGTTGGTAAAGCCTTAGAAACTGTATTTAAAAGAACAGGGAAAAAAACAATGTATGCTTTTAATATCACTGATAATCCTGACAAAGTTTTAAAACTACATGATATTGCAGTAAAAAATAAAGCAAAAGCAATTATGTTTAATGTGTTAACTGGTGGTTTTAATACTTTGAATATGCTTGCCAAACATACACAAGTGCCTATTCATTGTCACAGGGATTTTGCTGTTTCTACATTTAGAAGTCCTTATATAGGAATAACATCCTATGTCTTTACAAAACTCACACGTTTAGCAGGTGGAGACCAAATACAGTGTGGTGGGATTTCTGGATATCTTTATGAAGATGATAGTGAAGTTTTAAAAAGTTTTGATGCATGTCTTGAAAATTTAGGCAATATTAAAAAGAGTTTACCTGTATCATCAGGTGGTATGTGGGCTGGCACATTGCCTATTAATTTACGAAAAATAAAACATAATAATTTTATGTTTCTTTCAGGTGGTGGCATATTTGGCCATCCTGATGGTGGGTATGCTGGAGTGAAAAGTATATTATCTGCTTATGAAGCAATAAAAAAAGGAATAAAACTAGAAAAATATAACTGTGAGTATTTGCAAAAAGCAATAAAAAAATTTGGTAGGGTAGAATATTAAAAATGTTAAATTTAAAATTTGATACAAGGATTAAAATGAAAAAATTAATCACTATATTTTTATTATTTATTATATCCTGTGCTACTTTTACTTCTGTATCAGAAGAGTTTTTGCCATTACATTTACGCTTGCTTTCTTCAAATGAAACAATAAAATCCATTGCAAAGGAAGAATTTAATAAATTAGATGATAAATCAAAGCAAGATGTTTTATTAAAAATGGTAGAATTGCTTTCAAGTGAAGAAGATCCGCAAAAGAGAATAAAGATATTAAATACACTTCAAGAATTAAAATCAGACACTAAAATTATTATCCCTCTTATTTATTCTGTCTCAAAGAATCAATCTATTCGTGAATTTAAAGAGATCATATATTTTTTAATGCAAGT
>JAOAIN010000039.1 GCA_026414685.1 Candidatus Goldiibacteriota bacterium | reverse complement strand
TCACATACACCAACTGCTGGCGGCATTGGTATGATTGCAATCGGTGTTGGTGGTATGGATATTGCAGCAGCACTTGTTGGATATCCTTTTTTTCTTACATGCCCAGAAGTTATCGGAGTTAAACTGAAAGGCAAATTAAAGCCCTGGTCAACTGCAAAAGATGTAATACTTCATCTACTCCAAATATTAACTGTTAAAGGTGGTGTTGGAAAAATATTTGAATATTTCGGAGATGGTGTTAAAACACTTTCTGTTCCAGAAAGAGCAACTATCACAAACATGGGGGCAGAACTTGGAGCAACCACTTCTATATTCCCATCTGATGAAGTAACATATAAATTTTTAAAAAGTTTTGGAAGAAAAAAGGATTATAAAAAATTATTAGCAGATGATAATGCACAATATTCAAAAATAATTGATATTGATTTATCAAAAATAGAACCCATGATTGCACTACCCCATATGCCTGACAATGTAAAAAAGGTAAAAGAAGTAGAAGGTATAAAAGTAAATCAAGTAATAATAGGTAGTTGCACAAATTCTTCGTATAAGGATTTGATGACAGCAGCTAGTATTTTAAAAAATAAAAAAATTCATAAAGATGTCTCTTTTGTAGTTGCACCAGGTTCTAAAACAATACTTAACGCACTTATTAAGAATAAACATCTATCTTATTTTTTAAATGCTGGTGCAAGAATCATAGAAGCCGCTTGTGGTCCATGTATTGGCATGGGGCAAGCTCCCTGTTCTAAAGGTGTTACACTTAGAACTTTTAACAGAAACTTCAAAGGTCGCTCAGGCACCCAAGATGCTGATGTGTATCTTGTAAGTGTAGAAACAGCAGTTGCCGCAGCAATTTATGGAAGAATAACAGACCCAAGAAAACTTGGTAAATACCCTGTAATAAAAGAACCTACTAAAATAATACTTGATGATTCTTTACTTTTAAAACCATTACCACCAACCAAAAGAAAAAGTATAGAAATAATAATGGGACCAAATATTAAGCCACTCCCAGAAGATAAACCAATACCTAATAAAATAGAAACAAAAATTTTAGCAAAATTTGGAGATAATATAACAACCGATGATATAATGCCAGCAGGTGCTAAAATATTGCCACTGCGTTCAAATATACCAGAAATATCCAAATATATATTTTCAAAGATTCTACCTGATTTTTATAAAAAAGCAATTGAAGCAAAAGGTGGAATAATAGTAGGTGGTGAAAATTATGGGCAGGGCTCTTCCCGCGAACATGCTGCTTTAGCACCACAGCATCTTAATATAAAAGTGGTAATTGCAAAATCATTTGCTAGAATTCATAAAGCAAATCTAATAAACTGTGGTATTTTACCACTTACTTTTATAACTCCATCAGATTATGACAAAATAAACCCTGGTGACTCTATTGTGCTTGATAACATTATTGAATCATTGAAACAGAAAAAAAATATTAATGTATTATTAAATAATAATTTAAGTATAGAATTGGCTTATAATTTAACTGATACAGAAATAGAAATAATCCTCGCAGGTGGAAAGATAAATTATATTAAAAAATACATAAATGAAAATTAAAAAATTTATTTAAATCTTACATTCTTTTATTCCCCTCACTGAATTACATATAAAAATTTTATCTGCATTTATTAAATCTTCTTTGTATAAAATTTTTTCTTTATATTTTTGTGGTTGAGTAATCAACAAAGTCCTTCTTAAAGCGCCATCCAGCAATCCACAATAAACAGGCGGCGTATACATAACACCATCTTTTAAAATAAAAATGTTTGATGTGGCACATTCTGTTAATTGGCCTTTCTCATTGAAAAATACCACTTCATCAAACCCTTTTTCTTTTGCTTCTTTTAACTTTCTATCATAAAATTCTCTCTTTGTTGTCTTATAACGCAAAAAAATATTATCGCTGTTTACATTTTCATCAGATATCATTATTTTTAAAATTTTTTGTTTTTTTATAATCTTCTCAGTATCAGTAGTGACATTACCATGTAAATCAACAAAAATTCTAATTTTATATTCATCAAAATCTTTAATTTTTTTAGTAACTTTAACAACCTCTTCTAAAACTTTTATTTTATTAAATTTAAAACCAAAATACATACATGCAGTTTCCATTCTATCAAGATGCTCATCAAGTAAAAAAACGCCTTTTCCCTTTTTATACAATATTGACTCAAATATTTTAAAATCAGTTACAAGTGAATTGAAAAAACGTGCTTTACCCAGACATTCTTTAAATTCTTTTTCTGCATCTGAATCAAAGACAATACCACTGCCAATACCCATTTCCCCTGTATTTTTTTTTCTGTTTATTACAGGTGTTCTTATTGCTATATTAAAAAGTGCTTCGTTTTTAGAAAAATAACCAATTGAGCCGGTATAAACTCCCCTTGCTTCTTTTTCAAGTAATTTAATAATCTGCATTGCTCTTCTTTTAGGGGCTCCTGTAACAGAGCCAGATGGAAACAGTGCAGTGAAAATATCTGAAAATGATATTTTTTCTTTCAATTTGCCTTTTATTGTTGATGTCATCTGATAAATTGTCTCATATTCTTCTATTGTAAATTTTTTAGGTACAGATATGGAATTCACCTCACATATTTTACCCAAATCATTCCTTATAAGGTCAACTATCATAATATTCTCTGCCTGATTTTTTTCATTTTTTAATTCATTTAAATCTCCAACCGATGATTTTAACAGAGTCCCTTTCATCGGTTTCATTGTTATATCTTTATCTTTTATATGAAAAAACATCTCAGGTGAAATTGAAAGAATATAATAATTTTTATTTTTTACCAAAAAACTATATTTTGTTTTCTGATTCTCACAAAGTTTAAAAAATAAAGATTCTGCACTGCCTGAAAATCTGAACTTTTCTTTGAAACAATAGTTTACCTGATACACTTCACCATTTTTTATTAAATGTTTTATTTTTTTTATGTTATCTCTATATTTATTGAATGTGATATTATTCTTTAAGTCAAAAACTACAAAATCATCATTTATTATTATATTTTCTTTTTTTATTTCTTCCATATTTTCATAAATCCCAAAATAAAAGAATGGTAAAGAAAGATGAGAATTATATTTTAAATCATTAAAAAAATAACCCTGCTCATAAGAAATAAAACCAGCTAAAAAATATTTTTTTTCAACAAACGAATCAAGCAAAGATAACTTATCTTTTATATCTTTAAACCTTTTGCATTCAACCACATTGATCGGGTTAGAAAAAAATAAAATCCTACTCTCCCCGTTATCCTGTTTTTGAGAATAAAATAAAATATAATTATCTTTTTCTTTTAAAATGTTTAAAAAATTTTTCACTTTTTATTAAATATCTGATTTCTATCAGGTCCAACTGAAATTTTTGTAACCGGTATATCTATATAATCTTCTATTAATTTTATATATTTTTTTGCTTCAATTGGTAATTTTTTAAAACTTTTTATACCGGATATATCCTGCATCCATCCAGTAAGTTCTACGTAAACTGGCCTAACCTTATATAATTCTTCTCCGTCAGGTATGAATGCATCCTGTTTTTTACCTTTATACTCATATTTAACACATACTTTTATCTTTTCAAACATGGACAACACATCAATTTTAGTTAAAAATATTTCTGTAAGTCCACTGATATCAACAACATATTTTAAAGCAACTAGATCAAGCCATCCGCATCTGCGTGGTCTGCCTGTTGTAGCACCATATTCACCGCCTTTTTCTCTGGTTTTTTTCTGCAAATCATCTTCCATCTCTGTAGGAAATGGTCCACCACCAACACGTGTCTGATATGCTTTGGTAATACCTATAACTCTTTTTATGTATTTATGAGATATTCCTGCCCCTACTATTACACCACCAATAGTAGGATTAGAAGATGTTACATAAGGATATGTGCCAAAATCAATATCAAGTAAAGCACCTTGAGCACCTTCAAATAATACTTTTTTATTTTTTTTCAAAGCATTATTAAGTATGTAACTGACATCTCCTACAAATGGTTTTATATATTCTCTCTGTTTCAAAATACTCTCATATATTTCTCTGACAGATAACTCATTTAAACCATAATAATTTTTTATAATGAAATTTTTCTCATTCAGATTGTTTTTTATCTTATTTAAAAGTTTCTCATTATCAAAAATATCCCGTATTCTTATACCGATCCTTGAATATTTGTCTGTATATGCGGGACCAATTCCACGACTGGTTGTTCCTATTTTTTTATCTCCGCTTTTTGTTTCCTTTGCAGAATCAAGTATTTTGTGATATGGCAAGACAATATGGGCATTTTCACTTACTATAAGATTTTTGGAAGTAATTTTTACTCCACGCTCTCTTAAAGTTTCTATTTCTTTTATTAACTCTTCTAGTTCAATCACTACACCATTACCTATGATATTAAGTTTGTCTTTATGCAATATCCCAGAAGGTAATAGATGCAATACATATTTTTGATTATTTACAACAACGGTATGTCCTGCATTAGCGCCGCCTTGATAACGACATACTATATCATAATTATCTGCAAGAACATCTATTATCTTACCCTTTCCTTCATCTCCCCACTGCGCTCCTAATATTACATCTGCTGGCATAATTATCTCCTTAAAAGTAATTTGTTTTTTATTTAAAACCAAATAATATTATAATATTTAACTTATTTTGTCTATAATTTTCGTAGAGGCACATTCCATATTTAAGTGCAACAAATATATAAACTTTTGTTTATAAATATAATATATACAAATTATGCTTTATGATCATATTTTCTTATAATATCATATTGTTTCTATTTTCCCCTTTTAACAAAGGGGGATACAGGGGGATTTTTATTAGATTAAATCTCCCCTAACCCCTCTTTTCCAAAGAGGGGTATTAAGTATTAATATTCTATATCTTCTATTTATTTATAAATTGTTGCACTTATATTTTGAATTTACGAATTCAATGATCAAACTTTCAACTTTCAACTTTTTAAAATTTATCTTTTATTATAAATCTTTTTGTGTTAAAATAACGTTTAAATAATTGTTACATTATTTACAAAAAGGTGAGTTTATGAAATTTTACGAATTTAATGTATTACCAAATTTGCCGGATAATCTAAAACCACT
>JAOAIN010000029.1 GCA_026414685.1 Candidatus Goldiibacteriota bacterium | reverse complement strand
TCAACCGCATACATATCAAATGGATTCATAACTGTGCCGGCAGTTTCTCTTTTTAATGTCCCTGTTTCAGGATCAACTTTTATATCTGTTGTATCAGGTACCTGTTTAATACATACTACTATCTTCATGTTTTATCTCCTTTTTTAATCTTCATGTTTTATCTCCTTTTTTACTTCTTTTTCACCTGCTCTTTTATAAGTTTTGTTGCAATTTCATTTAACTGAATCTGACTTGTTCCTTCATAAATCTGTGTAATTTTTGCATCTCTCATCATTTTTTCAACAGGATATTCTTTCATATATCCATATCCACCAAAAACCTGAACTGCATTCGTGGTAACCCTCATTGCTACCTCAGATGCAAAGTATTTACACATAGCTGATTCTTTAGCAAAATCAGTTGCACCAGCATCTATCATTCTAGCCGTAGAGTAAAGCAACGCCCTTGCTGCTTCTATTTCAACAGCCATATTTGCAAGCATATGTTGAATTGCTTGGAAAGTTGAAATTTTAACTCCAAATTGTTCTCTTTGCCTAGAATATGCAAGTGCTTCATTCAAAGCACCAGTTGCAATTCCTAAAGCCTGAGCAGCAACACCAGGTCTTGAATGATTAAGTGTATTAACTGCATGAATAAATCCTGTCCCTTCTTTTCCTATTACATTTTCAGCAGGCACTTCACAATCTTGAAAAATAAGTTCTCTTGTAGCAGAAGCTCTTATACCCATTTTGTTTTCTTTTTTACCAAAAGTGAACCCAGGCATACCCTTTTCAACTATAAAGGCAGTTGCACCTCTTGTGCCTTTGGATTTATCCGTTATGGCAATTACTGTATATATTTCTGCCTCACCACCATTTGTTATCCATTGTTTGGTTCCATTTAAAATATATTTATCTCCTTTTTTAACCGCTGTTGTTCTCATAGCACCAGCATCAGAGCCGGCATTTGCCTCTGTCAAAGCAAAAGCTGCCAATTTTTCTCCTGCTGCAATAGGCGGCAAATACTTTTTCTTTTGTTCCTCACTGCCACCCAATATAATAGGAAATGTTCCTAATGCCGATGCAGCCATAGCAAGAGAAATTCCACCGCATACCTTTGATAATTCTTCAACTGCAAGACATAATTTCATAATGCCCTTTTCATTTTTATGTGCCATCCCCCCGTATTCTTCACTTATATAAAGACCACACAACCCAACAGCAGCCATCTCTTTTACAATATCCCAGGGAAATATTTCTTCTTCATCATACTTTTCTCTCACTGGCTTTATCTTTTTTTCTGCAAGTTCTCTTGCTGTATCAACTATCATCTGTTCTTCTTCATTTAAAAAATAATTCACAGTAAAACCTCCTTATAATTTTTTCAAGCAATCCTTAGCCGCCATTTGTTCTGCTTCTTTTATTGTCATGCCTTTACCTTTTCCCATTACCTTGTTATTCATTTTAACATTAACATAAAATATCTTTTTATGTTCTTCACCCTCTGTTTTTATCAGAGCATATTCAGGTAAAATACCATAATTTTCAAGAAATTTTATCTGCAATTTTGATTTGTAATCATCAAAATCCTTTTTCTTTTTTAAATTTTTCAATTCATACTTATAAATTTCTAATATGAAATTTTTAACTTCCTGTAATCCTAATTTAATATATACAGCTCCAACAATTGCTTCCATTACATCACTTATTATTTTTTTATTATTTTTTATTTCTTTTCTCTTTAACGCTTGCCCTGTTTTTAATAAATTTATGATATTATATTTTGTCCCGATCCTGAAAAGAACTTCTCTACTCACAAGATAACTTTTTATTTTTGCCAATTCTCCAACTTTAGTTTCTTTCATTCTTTCATATAAAAACTCATTTATAACAAGTCCTAAAACAGCATCTCCTAAAAATTCAAGCTGTTCATAGTTTTGTATATCATAGGAACTATGGGTTAAAGCGCGCTGGACCTCATTTGAATCATAAATTAAATTTTTTTTTAAATATTCTTCTATATATTTTTTTCCCATAAATTTTAAGGTGTGTATTTTTTTATTATCACTGTTGCATTGTGTCCACCAAAACCAAAAGAATTTGATAAAGCATAATTAACAGTTAAATTTCTTTTAACTTTAGGTACATAGTCAAGGTCACATTCAGGTGATGGATTTTCAAGATTTCTGGTAGGATGAATAACATCATCTCTACAGGATAACGCACACACAATTGCCTCTACCGCTCCTGTTCCACCTAACATGTGACCGGTCATTGATTTTGTGGAGCTTATTGCCAATTTATATGCGTGCTGTCCGAATACCGTTTTTATTGCAGCTGTTTCTTCTTTATCATTTAACTCTGTTGATGTGCCATGTGCATTAATATAATCAATATCTTCTGGTTTTATTCCTGCATCATTTATTGCATTCATCATAGAGAGCGCACCGCCTGTTCCACCTGGTGGTGGAGCAGTCATATGATATGCATCATCCGATGAGCCATAACCAGCAATTTCAGCGATAATTTTTGCACCTCTTCTCTGTGCATGTTCCAGCGTTTCAAGAACCATAATACCAGCTCCATCTGCCATAACAAATCCATCCCTATCTTTATCAAAAGGTCGGGATGCATGTTCAGGATCATCATTTCTTGTAGATAAACTCTTTGCAGCACAAAAACCAGCAAGCCCTAAAGGAGTTAAAGCGCCTTCTGTGCCACCAGTTATTGCAACATCAGCATCTCCCCTCTGCAAGAGTTTGAAGGCCTCTCCAATTGAATGTGTCCCTGTTGCACAGGCAGTGACTATACAGAAATTAGGACCTTTAAATCCATAACGCATAGAGATAAAAGCTCCTGCCATATTGGGAATCAACATTGGGATAAGAAAAGGAGAAATCCTAGAAGGACCCTTTTGCAAAAGAACCGTCTGCTGTTCTTCAATAACATTTATACCACCAATGCCTGAACCAACAAGAACAGCGACCCTATTTAAATCAACTTTATCAACTGATAACTGGGCCATCTCAATTGCTTCTTTGGCTGTTTTTAAAGCATATTGTATGAATCTGGGGGTTCTTTTGACTTCTTTTTTTTCAAGAACTTCGGTGGGATCAAAATTTTTAATTTCTCCTGCTATTTTTGTATCATATTGCGATGTGTCAAATAAAGTTATTCTGCCTATACCATTTTTTCCATCCAATAATGCTTGCCACATTTCTGGAACACTATTTCCCACCGGAGTTATAACCCCCATTCCGGTAATTACAACTCTTTTTTTCATGACAAACCTCTTTTTAACTTAATTTTGTCTTAATATGCTCTATTGCCTCTCCCACTGTTTTTATTTTTTCTGCTTCCTCATCCGGGATTTCTATTCCGAATTCTTCTTCAAGTGCCATAACCAATTCAACAGTATCAAGAGAATCAGCGCCAAGATCATCAACAAATGATGCTTCTGGCTTCACTTCCGAAGGATCAACACCAAGCTGGGCTACAATTACATCTTTAACTCTTTCTTCTACTGTTTTTTCTTCTGCCATTTTTACCTCCTTGAAAAATTTATAAACTTTTAATTCTTAATTTTTTACATCGCCATTCCACCATCAACCCTTATCGTCTCTCCTGTAATATATGAAGATAAATCAGATGCTAAAAACAAAACAACATTTGCAACATCCTGTGGTTGTCCCATGGTTTTTGTAGGTATAAACTGTAAAATTGCATTTTTAGCTTCTTCTGACAATTTATCAGTCATTGCTGTTTTAATATAACCAGGACATACTGCATTTACTCTAACATTTCTTGAAGCAAGTTCTTTTGCAACACTCTTAGTGATTCCAATAACACCTGCTTTAGATGCAGCATAATTAACCTGTCCTGCATTACCCATAAGTCCAATAACAGAAGAAATATTTATAATACTACCAAATCTTTGTTTCATCATTACTTTACCACAAAACTTTGTCCAATTAAAAACCCCTTTTAAGTTAATATTAATAACAGCATCCCATTCCTGTTCAGACATTCTTATTAAAAGATTATCTCTAGTTATACCAGCATTATTTACCAGTATATCTATCTTCTTAAATCTTTCAATTATCTTATCCACTGTTTGTTCTACTTCTACTGTATTTGCAACATCCACTTTATAACTTTCTGATTCAACACCCATCTCTTTTATTTTTGAAGTAACTTCCTGAGCTTTTTCAAGATTTACATCAATAACTGCAACAGAAGCACCTTCTCTTGCAAGTGTTAAAGCTATTGCCTCACCTATTCCCTGAGCACCACCTGTAACAACAGCCACTCTGTTATCAAGCATTCCCATTTTATCTTATTCTCCTTGTAATATTATTCTTGTAACTTATCAATATCTGATAGTTTATCTATATTATATATTTTTACTGACTTGTCAATCTTTTTTATTAATCCAGATAATACAGCGCCAGGACCAATTTCAATGAATTTATCCACTGATTTTGAACGCAAATATTCAATACTATCTATCCAGCGAACCGGTGAAGTTATTTGATTTACCATTGCTTCTTTTATTTCCTGAGATTTTTTTATTTCTTTTGCCGTCCAATTTGCAACAATAGGGGTATGTAAATCATTTATTGAAAAATTGTTTATTCTTTCCTTATATATATCTGCTGCTGGTTGCATAACTGTCGAATGAAATGCCCCAGCCACAGATAATTTTATATAACGTTTTGCACCGAGTTCTTTGGCTATTGCTTCAGCCATATCTATCGCTGCTATTTCACCTGATATAACAATCTGTCCTGGACAATTATAATTTGCAATTGAAATATATCCTACATTTTTCACCTTTTCACATAACTCTTCCACTTTATTTGTATCCAGTCCTAAAACAGCTGCCATTCCACTTTTTGTTTTTTCTGATGCCTGCTGCATTAGGTTGCCACGAAGTTTTACAAGATTTATACCTGTTTGCAAATCAAAAGCGCCTGCTGCATAAAGTGCCGAATATTCTCCTAAACTATGACCTGCAAAATATACTGGTTTTTCCAGATTATCTTTCACTGCTTCATAAATTGCAACACTCATTGTGAATATTGCAGGTTGTGTGTAATCTGTTTTTTTTAAATCATCTTCTGTTCCTTTAAACATAACATCTAATAAACCACCGCCGAAAAATTGGTCCGCTTTGTCAAAAACAGATTTTGCTTTTTCATTTGAATTATAAAAATCAAAGCCCATACCTGGATATTGGGCTCCTTGACCTGGAAAAACAATTGCAAGTGCCAAAATTATCCTCCTTAAAAATAAATTATAATCTTAAAACCGCAGCGCCCCACGTAAAACCAGCACCCATCGCAGATAAACCAAGTAACATGCCCTTTTTGATTTTACCTTGCTGTATTGCTTCTGCAAGTGCTATGGGAATTGTCGCGGCAGAAGTATTTGCATATTTGTCTATATTTACTATGGTCTTTTCCATTGGTACATTAAATTTTTCAGCTATTGAATCAATTATTCTTTTATTTGCCTGATGAAAAATAAAATAATCAATATCTTTTGCAGTGACACCGGCTGATTTCATAGCGATTTCAAGCCCTTCCTGCATTTTGAAAACCGCGCTTTTATAAACTTCTTTACCATCCATCCTTACAAAATGAAGTTTTTTCTCCAGCGTCTCTTGTGATAATGGATAAACAACTCCACCTCCTGCCTGTAATAATAATTCTACTTTTGAACCATCAGAACCAAGATAGGTAGATAATATGCCACTTTCATCATCATCTGCTTCTCCAAGAATAACAGCGCCTGCTCCATCTCCGAATAACACACAGGTTGTTCTATCCTGCCAGTCAATAACCTTCGTAAATTCATCAGCCGCAATAATTAAAATTTTTTTATATAAACCAGATATAATCAGTGCCCTTGCAAGAGAAAGGGCATAAATAAAACCAGTGCATGCAGCGGATATATCAACCGATGGAATTCCATTCAATCCGAGTTTATCAACTATGATATTAGCTGTTGCAGGCCACATGTAATCACCAGTTACTGTTGCTGTAATTACAAAATCAATCTCTTCTTTTTTGATATTTGAATTTTTTAAAGCATTCAATGCCGCTTTAAATCCAAGTTCTGATGTTGGTTCATCTTTTGAAGAAACATGGCGCTGCTTTATACCTGTTCTTTGAGAAATCCACTCATCTGTAGTATCCAGTATTTTTTCCAAGTCATAATTAGTGACTACTTTTGGCGGGACATAAAATCCGGTGCCTAATATAGCTGCTCTTATCACTGAATAGTTCCTCCAGTTATTTTGGTTTTATTTATTGCTGTTTCTATTTCATTATTAATATGTTCGGTTATAAACTTTTTTGCAACCTTTATAGCATTTTTAATTGCTTTGGGATTTGCACTACCATGAGTGATAATAACAGGTTTTTTGATACCAAGCAAAAGCGCGCCACCATATTCATCATAACTAACTCTTTTTTTAAAATTTTCAAATACAGGTTTCATCAATAGAGCGCCTATTTTATTAAAAATATTACCATTTTTAACTCCTTCTTTAAGTGATGTGAAAACAAAATTTGCTATTCCTTCTCCCAGTTTTAACATAGCATTACCCACAAAACCATCACAGACAACAACATCAAAATTACCATTCATAATATCCCTGCCTTCTGCATTGCCTTTGAAATTCAAATCTGTCTTTTTTATTAATTCACGCGTTGCACTGGATAAATCATTGCCTTTTTCTTCTTCTTCACCTACACTCAACAAACCAACAACAGGATTTTTTATGTTCAAAATATGTTCTGCATATAAAGAACCCATAATTGCAAATTGGGTAAGATGTTCTGGTTTGCAGTCAACAGTAGCACCAAGATCAAGGACTGCTGTATGCCCCTTTTTTGACGGAAATGTGGAACATATTGCAGGCCTTATAACCCCTGGTATTCTTCCGATGATAAGTAATGATGTGACGACAACAGCACCAGTGTTGCCAGCAGAAACAAGTGCTTCTGCTTTTTCTTCTTTGATTAATTTTGCAGCAACAGCAATGGATGAATCGGGTTTTTGTTTGAATGCCTGGGCAGGTGGGTCAGACATTAATATAACTTCTGAAGCATTGACAATTTCTATTCGTTTTTTGATTTCCGTATTTACTTTTATAGACGCAATTTTTTCTTCAAGCAATTCCTTTTTTCCAGTTAAAATTATATTAATATCCTTCTGTTCCATAAGGCAATCAACAGCACCCTGTATTTCAACATCAGGAGCATTATCACTGCCCATTGCATCAAGAATAATTTTCACAGAAGTTCTCCTGATAAAAAAGGAAGGATTTATTCAGCAATATTTAAAACATCCCTGCCATCATAAAAACCGCAATTGCTGCATACTCGGTGTGGTAATTTTTTTTGGTGACAATTCGGACATTCCACAAGATTAAGATTCTGTCTTAATTTCATATTTGCAGCCCTTCTGGACCTTGATTTTGATTTTGATGTCTTTCTTGTTAAATTGGCCACTTTTTAACCTCCTGAAAAATTTACTTCGTTTTTAATGAATATTAATATCCTTGAAAGGATTAAAAACATTTTCTATGTGACAATTGCATTTTTTCCTATTAAGATTTTCTCCACAAACAGGACATAAACCAGCACAACTATGAGCACATAAAGGTTTCATAGGTATTTCCATAATCAATGCTTGATTTATAAACTCAAAAAGATCTATTATATTATTTTCATATGGGAAAACATCTGTTTCAATGTCATCCTTTTTCATTAACTTTTTCTCTTTGAATATCACAGTAAATTTATTATCAATCTTGTATTTAAATTCTTCCAAGCATCTGGAACAATCCATTTTAATATTTCCTGAAATAATACCTTCCGCAATTACAACGCTTTCTTTTTCTTTTGTAAGAGTTACTGATATTTTAAGTATATCATCTATTACAATATTTTCTTTAATATCATCTCTTTGTAATTCAAAAAAGAACTCCTTTTTAAAATCAAATGAGTTTATATTAATTTTTAACATTTTTTGCCTCTTAAAATTTTATAATAACTTTTTTTAAATTTAAAAACGCATTATTATAATATTAAGGTAAAATAACTGTCAATAACAATCAGTTTTTTTTTATAAAAAGTTTCATAAAATGAAACAGAATATCATAATATATTATAATAATATTCTTAACCTAATAACATATTCTAAAATCTGAAAATGCGAAGATGTGAAGATTTGAAACTCTAAAGATGCAAAGTTTTGAAAATGCGAAAATCTGAAGATGCAAAATTCTGAAGATGTGAAGATGCGAAGATATGAAGATGCGAAGATGTGAAGATGCGAAGATGTGAAGATTTGAAATTCCCTCTAATATTCTTTCTCTCCCACCTCTATTAGCGTCGGGAGAATAATTTTCAATTTTTCAATTATTTTTTTTTTGTTCTGTTTCATTCCCTTCTATAGAAATGATATATGGTCTATCTTTATATACTACTGTATCTGTAAGTAATGTAAGCATTTGAAATAAAGCAATCGCCATGTTAAAGCCAGAACTCTTTTCAAAATCCCATATTGCTATTGAATATTTATCACCATTATAAAACCCTCTATAATCTCTAAGTGAAATCAATTTAAATGTTTTTGCTATTATTCCTTCATTTATTTCACTGCCAGAAAAACCCTGGCGCTTTAGATATTCAACTATATCCTGCGCATTTTTAATTTCAATTTTCTCAATCTTTTCTTCTTTTATCTTCTTTTTCATTGTCGCAGCAAACAAAAAATTCATGAAAAATACAATTATCATTAAAAATATAAGTTTTCTTTTCATATTTACTCCTTTTCTAAATTATAATTCACGGTTTGTTTTTTATGTTTTAAAATTTTTTTAAATCATAAACCAAAAATCTTAAATCATAAATTTATTTTAGTCATATTTGGCACTTGCCACCTGCCACCTGCCATCTGCCATCTGCCACCTGCAACCTGCCACCTGCCACCTGCAACCTGCCATCTGCCATTGTATTATCTATTGTTTTATATACTTCGCTTCCCACGACTGTATTCCACCTATATAATTATAATTTTCATCATAAAAATAGGTTGTCACATAGTAAATCTTGCGTGGTTCCATTGGTTTTTCTTTTAACACTATAATCCCATCAGTATCTTTAATTGTTATTTTATTTTTAAAAGCAACAGCATACCATAAAGTATCAGGACCTGGAAATTCATAACTTGCTTCTGGTGTTTTTGCTATATGATAAAATGAAATATATTTTCCCTTTCCACTGCGGTCAGCAATAAAAGGTGTTGTATCTGTAAACATTTTTCCAGGTGTATCAACAAATCCCAGAGCAAACTGTTGTGGAGTATCATAT
>JAOAIN010000217.1 GCA_026414685.1 Candidatus Goldiibacteriota bacterium | reverse complement strand
AGAAAGTAAAATAAATAAAAAAATAGGAGATAAAATGGAACAGAACATTCTTTATAATGAAGCAAAAAATTTTTTTCAGGTTTTTGAACCAAAAGGCGATATTATAAGTGTAATTAAAGTTCCTGGCAGTATTCAGATACTGGGAGAGGTAACCAATTTCAATCATGGTAAGGTTATTTCTACCAATATAGGTAAAAGTGCTATTATTATGGCTCAGAAGAGAAGAGAGGGTGATAGGATAATTAGTTTTTATTCCAGAAAGTATAATGAAAAGATAAAAATGACTTTAAATGAACCACAGTCAAAGGAAGAACACGGTTGGGCTAATTTTATTGCATCCACTCTTTTTATGCTTGAAGGTAATTCTAAAAAAGTTTACGGTATGAATGTGTATATAGATAACCAGATTCCTGATTTATTTGATGCCAATTCAACAGAGTCATTGGAAATAGGCGTTTTATTTCTCGCTTCAAAATTTTCTGATTGGCAGTTAAAGGGGGCGGAAATGGCTCAAATTTGTGCAGAAGGAGAGAGGCGTTTTATGGGCAGGGAAAAGAGTTATGTAAAATATATTCCAGCCATATTCGGTAAAAAATCCACAATAACTCTTTTTGATTCCAGCAATAATACAGAGGAAAATATCAGATTTGATTTAAAAAATCATGTTTTTTTAACTTTGAGTTCTGGAGTAAAAAAGAAACATCTTGAAGAAAAGAGAAAAAATATTTTAAGAGAAGTGGAAGAGGCAATAACCATTATGCAAAAATCTGGTGCTAAGTTTTCAAAGTTAAATGAACTAACGATGGAACAGTTTGACGAGTATAGAAATAAATTATCCGTTTTACAGAGGAAACGCTGTGCTTATTTTATTTCAGAAAACGAAAGAGTAGAACTGGCAAGAGAGAAATTACTTAAAAATGATATAGATGGATTTGCAAGTGTTCTTAATGATTCACAGAAAAATATAAAAAACCGATTGGAAATACTGGAAGAAGAAAATGAAATTTTAATTGATATAATTCAGGATATTCCGGAAATAAAAGCTGTGCGTTTAATGAATATGGGAGTTGATGGGACAGTGCTTGTACTGATTGATAAAGATAAAAAGAATGAAGTTGAATCAAGAATTAAAAAAACATTTCTTTCAAGAACTGGACTTGAACTTTATTCAGAGACATTTGGCCTAGATAACCAGATTGAAGAATTTCAGATAAATGTGAATGAGTTTAAAAAATGAAGATCGCTTTACATACATATGGCTGCAAGGTCAACAGTTATGAAACAGAGATAATTAGGCAACAAATAAAAAGTGCTAATTTATATGGAGAAGATGCAGATATTCACATAATAAATACATGCACCGTTACCGAGAAGATTGATAGAGAAATTTTACGTAAAATAAAACAGTTAAAAAAAAACGGAAAAAAGGTTATTTTAACCGGTTGCCTTGTTGAAAGGAAAGATGAGGCAGCCAGACATATTTTGTCATTTGCAGATGGGATAATCGCTAATAAAAAAAAGTTAGAATTGGGGAAAGTTTTTAATCAAAAAAAATATGATGATAATCAGTTACTTTATGAATTTTCAGGCAGGGATAGGGCATTTATCAAAATAGAAGACGGTTGTAACAATTACTGTTCTTATTGTGAAGTGCCATACGTAAGAGGAGACAAAATAAAAAGTAAGAAAATAGAAGATATTAAAAAAGAATTCATTGCTCTTTCAGAAGCGGGTTTTAATGAGATTGTTTTAACTGGAGTTAATCTTGGTTTATTTGGAAGGGATAAAAATAAGAATAATGCACTATATGAGTTATTGCTTGAATTGATAAAAATAAAAAATAATACGAGAATAAGATTGAGTTCTATAGGACCTAAAGAATTAAGTGATGAAGTTATTTCTCTCATAGCAGATTCGTCTGGTAAAATTTGTCCCCATGTTCATCTTTCACTTCAGAGTGGTGATGATGAAATTTTGAAACTCATGAATAGAAATTACACTTTAAAAGAATACATTGAAAAGATGGAAAAGTTGATTTTAAAAATACCATACTGTGCTATAACAACAGATGTGATAGCAGGATTTCCTGGTGAAGGTGAAAAAGAATTTCAGAATACTTATGATTTTGTAAAGAAGATGAATTTTTCCAGATTGCATGTTTTCCCATTTTCAAAAAGACCCGATACAAAAGCTACAAAAATGTTTGGTCAGGTAAAAGAAGAAATAAAAAAAATAAGAGTAAAAAAACTTATAAATTTAGGAAAGATTAAGGAAAAAGAATTTGCATATAAGAATTTGGGATTGACAAGGAAGGTATTAGTGGAATCAGAAGAAAAAGATGGATACAAGGTTGGATATACTGATAATTATATAAGGGTGCGATTCAAAACGCAAGGGAATTTTACAGGACAATTGGTTGATGTTAGATTATTGGAATATAAAGATGGATTTGTTTATGGAGAAATGGTTTAGAATACAGGATAATGATGAGTAAAGAATAGAAAGGAGGTATATTATTACATGCAGGATTGTTTATTTTGTAAAATAATTAAAGGAGAGATAAAATCAAAAAAGGTTTTTGAAAATGAAAGTGTTTTTGCTTTTGAGGATATTAATCCAACCGCACCTATACATATTCTAATAGTTCCAAAAAAACATTTTGCGTCTTTAAATGAAATGACACCGCAAGATAAAGATATAGTTGGAGAGATATTTTTAGCTGCAAAAAACATTGCAAAAGAAAAAAATATTGATAAAAGTGGATACAGAACTGTTTTCAATACAGGTCCAGATGCCGGTCAGGCAGTTCATCATATTCATCTCCATCTGCTTGGCGGAAGAAAGTTTTCTTGGCCAGCTGGATAATTCATAATTAATAATGAAAGTTACTCCATTATGTGATGTTTTTGGCAGATGCGGTGGATGTACATATCAGGATATTGATTATTCTGCCCAAATTGTAATTAAGAAAAATAATGTTTTTGAATTATTAAATAGAGCCGGAATTCCGATTTCAAAAGATAGCATACAAATATTTTATAAAAATGAGTTTTATTATAGAAACCGAATGGATTTTATTTTTTCTGAGAAAGGTTGTGGACTTCGTGAAAAGGGGAAATTTTATAAAATAGTAAATTTTGATAGATGTTATATAGCTGCAGAAAAAATAAATCAATTGTTAAAAGAAGTTAATTATTGGTCAAAAGATTTAATATCAGAAGATATATTTGATATCAAGAAAAAAAGAGGAGTTTTGAGATACTGTGTAATAAGGACGGGTATTTTTACAGGTGATACACTTATCACTTTTATTCTAAATAAAGATGCTGATACTGAAAAAACAAAAGCAATAATTGAAAAGATAAAAGAATTTTCAGATAAAACTACTGCTGCAAATGTTTTGTATGGTTTTGTAAGATGTAATACAGATGTGAGTATAACTGATGAGTTTTTTATTTTAAAAGGGAGCGAATTTATAAGAGAAAAATTACTAGATGTTGATTTTTTTTATCATTCACAAGGTTTTTTCCAGAACAACCCGGCATTGATTTTAGATATGGTTTTTTATATAAAGGATAGAGTAAAAAATCATTATGATTTGTTAATTGATATGTTCTGTGGGGTTGGGACGTTTGGCATTTTTTTATCTGGATTTGCAAAAGATGTTTTAATTTTTGATAATAATAAATATGCGGAATTATGCGCATTGAAAAATATAGAAATTAATAAAAAACCTAGTATTGAGTTTAAAAGAATGGATATTTTGGATGTGGAAAAATTATTACCAGTGGTAAAAGGAAAAAAAAGTATTTTTATAATAGACCCGCCAAGAGCAGGATTGCATAAGAAAGCAATAAATTTTATTCTTTCAACACTACCTGAAAAAATATTTTATATTTCTTGCAATCCTGTAAAATTTATTGAAGATTTTAAAAGTTTAGATAAAAAATATAAAATTATTAATTTCGCGCTGTTTGACATGTTCCCACAAACACCACATATAGAAAGTGTGGCGGAGATGGAAAGGAAGTAGAATGTAAGATGTAGGATGTAAGATGTATGATTTTTTATTTATAAATAATATAAGATATAAAACATTATTTAAAATTTGGAAGGGAAAATATGAAAAAATTATTAAAAAGATGGAAATTTATTTTGGATACAGGAAATCTACCAAAAAATGAAGAGATGGATTTTGTAAGCAAATGGCTTGTTGTTACCCGAGCGTGCGTGTTTTCCATGACCACAACTTCTGTTTTAATAGGGGCGCTAATTGCTGCGGCAGATAAATATTTTAATTTATTTTATCTTTTACTTTTACTTGTTGCACTTGTATTGGCTCATGCATCTAATAATCTGATAAATGATTATTTTGATTACAAGCAGGGGATTGACACGCCTGACTATCACAGGACGCAATAT
>JAOAIN010000197.1 GCA_026414685.1 Candidatus Goldiibacteriota bacterium | reverse complement strand
CAATATATAATAGTATAAAAGATAAAAATGTAGAGATTATAGGTATTGGCATAACTGGTTCTGGACGACAGATAGCTGGTCTTTTTACTCTGACGGAAGGTATTATCAATGAAATAATAGCACATGCTACAGCTGCGGTTTATTTTGATCCAAATGTTGATACGATTTTTGAAATTGGTGGCCAAGATGCAAAATACACACATCTCACAAACGGAGTAGCGTCTGATTATGCGATGAATGAGGCGTGTTCTGCTGGAACTGGTTCCTTTCTTGAAGAATCAGCAAAAGAATCTTTTAATATTGATTACAGAGACATTGCTGATCTTGCGCTGCAGGCAGAGGCTCCGCCAAATTTCAATGACCAATGCGCTGCTTTTATATCATCTGATATTAAGAATGCAACCCATGAGGGTATCTCGCGAAATGATATTTTAGCAGGGCTTGTTTATTCAATATGTTTCAATTATGTGAACAGAGTAAAAGGCCACAGGCCCGTGGGTAATAAAATTTTCATGCAGGGTGGCGTGTGTTATAACAAAGCTGTTCCACTTGCAATGGCTTTTATTATAAATAAGCCAATAATTGTTCCACCAGATCCAGGGCTTATGGGTGCTTTTGGTGTGGCTCTTGAAGTAAAAAAAAGAATCAATCTTGGATTACTTAAAGAACAAAATTATAATTTAAAAGAAATAATAGATAGAAAAGTCACATATGAAAAACCATTTATATGTGCTGGTGGAAAAGAAAAATGTGATTTGAAATGTAATATAAATATGATAAGAATCGGAGAAAAAGTTTATCCTTTTGGTGGTGCATGTAACAGATATTATAATATTAGATTTAATATTGAAATTGATGCATCAAAAAATGATTTTGTTAGATTAAGAAATGAACTTGCTTTTACAAAATACTGTCCACCATTAAAAATAAAACCTGGTGCTTTGACGATAGGTATAAATAAAAGTTTTATTTCTTACCAGATTTTTCCACTGTATTACAATTTTTTTAGAAATTTAGGATGTAATATCGTAATTCCAGATAAAATAAATGAAAAGTCAATATACAGACAGACAACTTCTTTTTGTTTTCCTGCTCAGGTTGCGCTTGGGCTTTTTGATAACCTTATTGATAAAAATCCTGATTTTTATTTTATGCCACATACAGAGGAAATGTATGTGGCAAAGGGAAACAGTAGGAAAGAATTTTCCTCAACCTGTATTTTTGTGCAGGGTGAAGCATTCTGGATGCAACAGATCTATAAAGATAAGGTTTCAAAAGATAAGATTATAGCGCTAACTTTAAATTTTAGGAAGGGATATGAGTGCGAAAGAAAAAAATTTATAGAAATAGGTAAAAAACTTGGTTTCAGTACAAAGGATTCTGCAAAAGCCTTTGATGATGCTGTTGCAATGCAGTTAAAATATAGAGAAGAAAAAAAAGAAATAGGTAAAAAATTTTTAGAAGAATTACATAAAGATCCAACAAAGGTTGCAATTGTCCTCTTTGGCCCGCCACACAACGCTTTATCAGATGATACAAATAAGGGCATACCGAAAAAAATAAGCAGTAGGAATTATGAAATTATACCTTTTGATTTATTGCCTTCTGATGATGAAGTCATTGAAGAACCATATGATGATTATATGCACTGGGAGATAGGGCAGAAAATTATAAGAGCATCTCAGATGGTAAAAAAGGACAAGCAACTTTTTGGAATTTATATAACAAATTTTCTATGTGCAATGGATTCTCTACTTGTAAGCTATTTTAGAAGAATAATGAAGGATAAGCCAAATTTAACCATTGAAATAGATGGGCATACTGCTGATGCTGGTATAGATACTAGGATTGAAGCATTTATTGATGTCATAAAAAATTATCTTGAAGTAAAAAGTGATATTAAAACAAAAGTTAAAGATGATTTTATACCTGCCAGAATTTCTTTGGAAAAATCTGGCATGTATTTTATTGATTCCAATGGAGAAAAGATATCATTTAAGGATCCGCGTGTTAAAATGATAATGCCATCAATGGGCGATATTTCAACAAAACTTTTTGTTAGTGTTTTAAGACGGGTTGGTATTAATGCTGATTTCACTGGTGTTTCTGATAAAGAAACTTTACAGCTTGGAAGATCTGTTACAACTGGTAAAGAATGTTTGCCCATGATTTTATGTGTTGGTTCAATGCTTAAATATTTAAAATATAGAAAGACAAAGGATGAAAAACTTGTGATTTTTCAGCCGCGTGCTGCAGGTTATTGCCGGTTAGGTCAGTATCATGTTTTTATGAACTTGTTGATAAAAGAAAGAAAAATAAGAGATGTTGCTTTATTATCTCTAGCTAATGAAGAAAAATATGCAGGGTTAGGGTCTCAGTTTACAATAAATGCATGGAAAGCCATCGTCACTGGTGATGTTTTAGATGATATAAGGAATACTTTATGGACAATAGCAGAGGACCCTGATTATGCAGAGGATATTTTAAACAAAGAGATAAAAAAGATGGTTGCTGCTATGGATGGTTCATCTTCGGTTGATTTTTACAAGCAATTGAAATTATCGGTGCAAGAATTAAAAAAGATTCCATTGAAGATGAAGTTAAAAGATGCTCCGGAAATAGCGGTTATGGGAGAAATTTTTGTGAGACGTGATTCTTTTTCAAATAAAGATATAGCAAGACGTCTTGCACGCCGCGGATTTATTGCACGTATTTCCCATGTCTCAGAGTGGATTTATTATTTAAGTTATATGATAAATAATAAATTGCATATTCCAAATTACACTTTATGGGGATGGTTGGAATTTTTTATTTCAGATGTTATTCAGAGAAAAATAGAAAAAGAGATAAAGGATATCTTTTCAGAGTCAGGATTGTATCAGACTGAACTTATTAATATTGAAGATATAATTAAATATTCTGAACATATTTTACCAAAGAACTTAAAAGGTGAGCCTGGGATGATTTTAGGCACTATGCTACGTGATATTTTTACAAAATATGCAGGTATTATTAATATAGGACCATTTTCTTGTATGCCTGTTAGATTTACGGAATCAATCGCAAACAACATTCTGGATATGAGAGCCAAGATTGAAGCATTTAAATATACTGGCATTACGATACAGGAAAATGGTTTCAAAGAAAATGATAGAATTCCATTTTTAACCATAGAAGTGGATGGGAATCCCTGGACTCAGATAATAGAGGCAAGGTTTGAGTCATTCTGCTTGCAAGCGGAAAGGGTGGCGCAGAAGCAGGGCAAATTTTTTGATAAAATAAAATTCAATAGGTAAAAACCTAATGAAAAAAAAATATTTTCTTTTAATTTTAATTTTTATAAATTTCAAATCATACTCTTTTTTTATTTCTGAGACGACAAATGCTTCTTATTTGATATCTACTTTACTTGTCCCAGATTCAGGCATAATAACCACGAATGTGAGTGTTAATTATTCTATAAATGGAATTGCAAGCGGCGTTTATTATGACGGCCCGATGGGAATAGCAAATGGAATAATTTTAACAACAGGACTTGCATTGAATGCATTACCACCTAATAAAGCACCAAATACAGGAACAAATCTTGGTATGCCGGGAAATTCTCTTGTAAACAATATAATTGGTAGTCCAGTTGATTCTTTTGATACAATAATTTTGATAATTAAATTTAATGTTGCATCTGATATTAATTCTATAATATTTGATTTCATTTTTGGCTCAGAAGAATATCCAGAATATGTAGGTTCTAAATTCAATGATTGTTTTGGTGTATTTTTAAATAATACACAGATTGTTTTTGACCAGTTTGGAAAACCAATAACTATAAATGGCCCATTTTTTGCAAGTGGTCTTGTAAAGACACCACCTACCAATGGACTTGAATATGATGGTTCAACAGATGTTCTTGTATGTAAAGCTCCTGTTACTCCTGGAAGTATTAATAATGAGTTAAAATTTATTATTTCAGATGTTGGAGATGCAATTTATGATAGTGGAGTCCTGCTTGCGAAA